>NC_012778.1:700000-870000 GCF_000146185.1 [Eubacterium] eligens ATCC 27750
TGTTTACAAGCTGTCGAAGCACGAAAGTGCGACGGCGTACTTTTTGTAGAACGGTCCGGCGAGTTATGATGAGTGGTAAGGTTAAGGACTTAAGGTCCGGAGCCGAAGCGAAAGCGAGTGTTAAAAGCACGGTTGAATCGCTTATCATAGACCCGAAACCGGGTGATCTATCCATGTCCAGGTTGAAGCTGCCGTAAGAGGTAGTGGAGGACCGAACACACATCCGTTGAAAAGGGTGGTGATGAGGTGTGGATAGGGGAGAAATTCCAATCGAACCCGGAGATAGCTGGTTCTCCTCGAAATAGCTTTAGGGCTAGCCTCTGGTTAGTCTGCCGCAGGTAGAGCACTGAATTTCCTAGGGGGCGTCAAAGCCTACCGAAGAATATCAAACTGCGAATGGCGGACAGATGATGCCAGGGAGTCAGACTGCACGAGATAAGTTGGGTGGTCAAAAGGGAAAGAGCCCAGACCTACAGCTAAGGTCCCAAAGTGTGTGTTAAGTGGAAAAGGATGTGGGATTTCGAAGACAACTAGGATGTTGGCTCAGAAGCAGCCACACATTAAAAGAGTGCGTAATAGCTCACTAGTCGAGAGGTCCTGCGCCGAAAATGTCCGGGGCTAAAACACAACACCGAAGCTTAGGAATTCACATGAATTGGTAGAGGAGCATTGAAGACGGAACGAAGCCATACCGAAAGGAATGGTGGACTGTCTTGAAGAGAGAATGCCGGAATGAGTAGCGAGATTGAAGTGAGAATCTTCAAGGCCGAATATCTAAGGTTTCCAGGGTAAAGCTGATCTGCCCTGGGTAAGTCGGGGCCTAAGGCAAGGTCGAAAGACGTAGTCGATGGATAACAGGTTGAAATTCCTGTACTGCATCAAATCAGAAATGTGGGGACACATGAGGGAAGCATGAGCCGGAAAAGGAAAGTCCGGTACAAGCGCAGCAGAGGACAGATAGGCAAATCCGTCTGTCAACTCAAGGGCGCGATGTGGAGCGAACCAAAGTAGCGAAGCATGTGGAGCTTGTGTCGAGAAAAGCCGCTATAGCGTTTGATGTACCCGTACCGTAAACCGACACAGGTGGATGAGGAGAGAATCCTAAGGCCGGCGGGAGAAGCATTGTTAAGGAACTCGGCAAAATGACCCCGTAACTTCGGGAGAAGGGGTGCTCCAGAGATGGAGCCGCAGAGAACTGGCCCAAGCAACTGTTTAGCAAAAACACAGGTCTATGCAAAACCGAAAGGTGAGGTATATGGGCTGACGCCTGCCCGGTGCTGGAAGGTTAAGAGGAGATGTTAGCCGCAAGGTGAAGCATTGAATTTAAGCCCCAGTAAACGGCGGCCGTAACTATAACGGTCCTAAGGTAGCGAAATTCCTTGTCGGGTAAGTTCCGACCCGCACGAAAGGCGTAATGATTTGGGCACTGTCTCGACAATGCACCCGGTGAAATTGAAATACCAGTGAAGATGCTGGTTACCTGCGCCAGGACGGAAAGACCCCATGGAGCTTTACTCTAGCTTGATACTGGGGTTCGGTATTGCATGTACAGGATAGGTGGGAGACTGAGAAGATGTGTCGCCAGATGCATCAGAGTCGATGTTGGGATACCACCCCTGCAGTACTGGGCTTCTAACCTGCAGCCGTGACCCGGCTGGGGGACAATGTCTGGTGGGGAGTTTGACTGGGGCGGTCGCCTCCGAAAGAGTATCGGAGGCGCTCAAAGGTTCCCTCAGAATGGTTGGAAACCATTCGAAGAGCGCAAAGGCAGAAGGGAGCTTGACTGCGACACCGACGGGTGGAGCAGGTACGAAAGTAGGACTTAGTGATCCGGTGGTATGAAAGTGGGATTGCCATCGCTCAACGGATAAAAGCTACCCTGGGGATAACAGGCTTATCACTCCCAAGAGTTCACATCGACGGAGTGGTTTGGCACCTCGATGTCGGCTCATCGCATCCTGGGGCTGTAGTAGGTCCCAAGGGTTGGGCTGTTCGCCCATTAAAGCGGTACGCGAGCTGGGTTCAGAACGTCGTGAGACAGTTCGGTCCCTATCCGGCGTGGGCGTAGGATATCTGAGAGGAGCTGTCCTTAGTACGAGAGGACCGGGATGGACTGACCTCTGGTGCACCGGTTGCATTGCCAAATGCATAGCCGGGTAGCCAAGTCGGGACGGGATAAACGCTGAAGGCATCTAAGCGTGAAGCCCCCCTCAAGATGAGATATCCCATAGCATAAGCTAGTAAGACCCCTTGAAGACGACGAGGTAGATAGGCAGAAGGTGGAAGTGTGGTGACATATGGAGCTGATCTGTACTAATAGGTCGAGGGCTTAACCAAGAGAAAAGGTTAAGACGGTTTGGATAGAACAAAGAGAGTTATTCTTAAGAGTAATCGGATGAAAAATATTTGCAAAGACAGATACGATATGATATATTTAATGTGCAGTTTTGAAGGAACAATCCTTCTCCTTAAAGATAGGGGATTGGTCAAATGGTATGATAGGGGTCTCCAAAACCTTTGGTGGGAGTTCGATTCTCTCATCCCCTGCTATTTAAAGGATTTAAGTTGAATTTCAGCTTGAATCCTTTTTTTGCATTTAAAAAGATTAATTACAAAGTTGCTAAAACTATATAATAATAATGATGAGGAGATAATCATGAATGAATCTAAATATGAGCATATAGTACACCCATTTCCACCGTTGTATAACAGTGAATCAAGAATACTGATACTTGGAAGTCTGCCATCAGTTAAGTCAAGAGAGCAGATGTTTTTTTATGGACATCCGCAGAACAGATTCTGGAAAATGATTAGTGGAGTATTTGAAGAGACAGTTCCGCAGACGATAGAAGAAAAGAAGGCATTTATGTTAAAGCATAATATTGCATTGTGGGATACAATATATAGCTGTGACATAATTGGTTCTAGTGACAGTAGTATTAAGAATGTTGTTCCAACAGATTTGAAAAGCATTATAGATAATTCTAAGATTGAAAAAGTAATATGTAATGGGAAAACATCAGGAAAATATTATGAAAAATATCAGATGAAATATCTGGGAATTAAACCAGATATTCTTCCCTCAACAAGTCCTGCAAATGCTGCATATTCATTGGGGAAACTTGTTGAGATATGGAAGAAATCTATAATATATTAGATTTTTAATTATTTTTCAGGCTTAACAACATTAAGAGGCATCATAAGATGATCTATAAGGATGCTGTAAGCTTTATCACCATTACCAGCTTTGAGATAATCAAAGTATTTCTTGTGTTCATCTAATGTACCAGTAATACGTCCATCAACCTCAAGAGCTGACTGAGAAGTAAGTTTTATCAGATACATTAGTCTTTTAATTTGCCAATAAATAAATACTATGATATCATTAATTATTATGTAATAAAGGAATGATTCATATGGATAATATTATTATAAGAAGCATGAAAGAAGAGGATTCTTCAGAAGTCCTTGAGATGATGAAGGTGTTTTATGCCTCACCAGCACTGCTTTCAGACCCTTCAGAGGATGTTATGAAAAGGGATATTGCAGATTGTCTTGGAGATAATCCGTTTATAGAGTGCTTTGTATTTGAGAATAACACAGGTGTTATCATGGGTTATTCAATGGTTGCACACAGCTATTCTACTGAATGTGGTGGTAATTGTGTGTGGGTTGAAGATATATATATTAAGCCGGATTACAGAGGAAAGAATATTGCAGGTGAGTTCTTTGAACATCTTGACAATATGTATGGAAAAGAAGCTGTCAGATTCAGACTTGAGGTTGAAGAGGAGAATGAAAGGGCAGTGAAAGCATATAAGAAGGCTGGATTTGAGAAGCTTGGTTATGTGCAGATGGCTAAGGATTACTAATTGGAGTTGTTATGAATAATAGTTATAATGAAAGAAGCATGAAGATAATTGACCTTAAGAAAACTATCTTAGAGGACAATGATGCTGATGCTGACAGATTAAGAGAAGAGCTAAAGAAGAAAAATGTATTCTATATGAATGTCATGTCAAGTCCCGGTTCGGGTAAGACTACAACTATTGTTGGTACAATTGAAAGACTTAGGAAACATTTTAATATAGGTGTGATGGAAGCTGATATTGATTCTGATGTTGATGCACTTACTGTTGCTAAGGCAGGAGTGTCAGCAGTACAGCTGCACACAGGCGGAATGTGTCATCTTGATGCTGATATGTCAAGACAGGGAATGGCTGCGTTAGAAGCTGAAGCAGATAATGCACTTGATTTTATTATACTCGAGAACGTTGGTAATCTTGTGTGTCCGGCTGAGTTTGATACAGGCGCATGTCTTAATGTGGCAATTCTTTCAGTTCCGGAAGGAGATGATAAACCACTTAAGTATCCGCTTATGTTTGAGAAGTGTCAGGTTGTGATTATTAATAAGATTGATTCCATGCCGGCATTTGATTTTGATATGGATAGGGTTAAGAATAATATTGCAATGAGAAATCCGGAAGCAGTAGTTTTCCCTATTTCTGCAAGAACAGGAGAAGGAATGGATGCATGGTGCGAATGGCTAAAAGACAATGCAGCACAATATTTAGGAGAGAACCAGAATGGGTAATGTAAGAGTAATTGATGTACATCAGAGTGTTTATGCAGTTAATGATGAGATAGCTGCTAAGACAAGGGCAAGACTTAAGGAAGAGAAAACATTTATGGTTAATCTTATGTCAAGTCCGGGAGCAGGTAAGACTACGACTCTGTTAAGAACAGCTAAGATGTTAGGAGACAGATACCGTATAGGAGTTATGGAAGCAGATATTGATTCTTCTGTTGATGCTGAGAAGATGGCGGCAGCAGGGATTACTTCAATTCAGGTGCATACAGGCGGAGAGTGTGCGATGGACGCTCATATGACTATGCAGGCGCTTGATGAATTTGATACAAAAGGTTTTGACCTTCTTGTTATGGAGAATGTCGGTAATCTAGTATGTCCGGCTGAGACAGACACAGGAGCATCGCGTAATGTCGTTATTCTTTCGTATCCTGAGGGTGATGATAAGCCACTTAAATATCCTCTTATGTTCGAGGTGTGTCATGTAGTTCTTATCAATAAAATTGATACTAAAGAGTATTTTGATTTTGATGACGAAGCAGTTGTTGAAAGAATTCACGAAAGAAATCCATTAGCAAAGGTATTTTTCGTTTCAGCTAAGACTGGCGAAGGCTTTGAAGAATGGATAAGCTGGCTTGACAATAATATTAAGAAATGGATTGGAGGTACAGTCTGATGGTAGACAGTCGTAATTTTAAAAAACAGAATCAGAAAGGACAGGGGTTAAAGAAACATAAGTGGATTCCGCTTGTTGTTATCGTATTGCTTGCACTTATCCTTATTCTTGTACAGTATTTTATGCTTGATATTCTTGTAGCAGTTAATAGTGCAAAATAGTAATCAGAGATTAAGAAATTCGGAAATATTTAATAATCCCCAGCCCTGCAGATTATCCGGCAGGGCTTTTTTAGTGCAGCAGGAATGAAGCCTTTTTTTAATATCTTTAGGAGACATGTCTTTTTTTGTCAGAACATTTGCAATTGCACCAGAAACAACCGGGGCAGACATGGAAGTTCCGCTTTTTACAGAATATCCGTTAGCAGAATTATTGCATGACCTGATATATGAACCATTTACAATAAGTTCTGGTTTTACTATACATTCACTGGTTGGACCTCTTCCTGAATAGAAATCTTTGCCATCCGTGGAACCAACTGTGATAATTTTCTTGCAGGTTCCGGGAATTGCAACAGTTTGTCGCCCCGGTCCTTCATTTCCAGCGGCTGCGACAACAATAATATTATTGTCCCAGAGCTTTTCAATTGCTTTTTCAAGTGCAATGAGATTTTCCTTTTCGCCAAATGTGGTTGCACCGAAGGATATATTGACAACTCTTATATTCAAATCCTTCTGATGGGAGATTATCCAGCCAGCGGCATCTAAAACATTTTCAATCCTGCCATTGCCAAGTCTGTCTAATACCTTGATTCCTGCGAGATTGGCAGCAGGGCAGATTCCTTTGATTCTGCCGTGGCTTGCATAGCCGCTGCCTGCGATAATTCCACTTACATGGGTGCCATGTCCACAGTCATCATAAGCATTTTTTCTGCCATTGACAAAATCCTTGAAAGCTACTATGCGGTTTTTGAAATCTATATGAGGATATATTCCTGAATCTATTACAGCAACAGTGATTAATTTATTCATAATAATTATTTTCAGAACATAATATATATATTTTAGTATATTCAGATTGGGTGGTTTAGTGCGGTTATATTACAGGGATTAGATGTGACTAATTATTCATTTACTTTCTTATAAAAAATTGATATAATTTAAATATTAAAAGTATGGAGGTATTTTAATGAAACAGTTAAATGAAAAAGTTGCTATTGTAACAGGAGCAGGTCAGGGAATAGGTAAAGGAATTGCTCTTTGTCTTGCAAAAAGAGGGGTTAAGGTTATTGCAACGGGACGTAGAGCAGAGCCAATTGAGCAGACAATTGCAGAGATTAAGGAATTAGGTGGAGAAGGCTTCGCCATGACATGCGATTCAGCAGACAGAGCAAGAGTTGAAGAGGTTGTTAATGTTGCTGTAGAAAAGTATGGAACAGTTGATGTTGTAGTTAATAACGCACAGGCTATCGTTCCTTCTGCTCCAGTTGAAGAAACTTCTTATGATAATATGCTTAAAGCATGGCAGAGTGGTGTAATCGGCTCTCTTAACTATATGCAGGCTGCATTCCCTTATATGAAGGAACAGCATGAAGGAAGAATTATTAACTTTGCTTCTGCAACAGGTATGTTTGGTATTGCAGGACAGTTAGCTTACGGTTCTAATAAAGAAGCTTTAAGAGGTATGACTAAGATTGCAGCTAAGGAATGGGGACAGTATGGTATCTGTGTTAATATCGTTCTTCCAGGAGCGGAATCACCAGCAGCTAAGGCATGGGCTGAGAAATTTCCAGAGGAATATGCGAAGCAGGTTAACCTTAATCCTATGAAGCGTTTTGGTGATCCAGAGATAGATATTGCTCCTGTCATTGCATTTTTAGCAGGTCCGGATTCATGCTATTTCTCAGGACAGAGTGTGATTGTTGATGGTGCTAATTCTATAATGCCATAATGTCTATATACATATTGAAAAAATTTGCTTTTTGGCGGTTCATGGAATATAATGTTTACATCAATAATAATCGTGTATGAGAGGTTTATGTTATGGATAATAAGAGAATTGTAGTTGCCTTAGGAAGAAATGCATTTGGAAAGACATTTCCAGAGCAGCAGCAGAATGTTAAGAAAGCAGCAGTGGCAATAGCTGATCTTGTAGAAGCTAAGTATCAGGTTGTTATTACACACAGTAACGGACCACAGGTTGGGATGATTCAGACAGCAATGACTGAGTTCGCAAGACTTGATCCTGATGACAGAACAGTTGCTCCTATGTCTGTATGCGGAGCCATGAGTGAAGGTTATATTGGATATGATCTTCAGAATGCCATAAGAGAAGAGCTTATTAACAGAGGAATATATAAGACAGTTTCAACTATTATTACTCAGGTAAGAGTTGATCCTTTTGACATTGCTTTCAGTGAACCATCTAAGGTTATTGGTAGATATATGTCTAAAGAAGAAGCTGATGCTGAAGAAGAGAAGGGAAATTATGTAGTTGAAGAAGAACCTGGTAAGTTCAGAAGAATAATTGCTTCACCTATGCCTATTGATATATATGAGATTGATGCTGTCAAGGCATTACTTGATGCAGATCAGGTTGTTATTGCAGCGGGCGGTGGCGGAATTCCTGTATTACAGCAAGGTTCACATCTTAAGGGCGCAAGTGCTATTATTGAAAAGGATTATACAGCTGCCAAGTTAGCAGAGCTTGTTGGAGCGGGAACATTACTTTTCCTTACAGCATATGATAAGCTTACTATAGGAAAGGGAACACCAGAGGAGAAGGTATTTGATACAGTTTCTGCATCAGATCTTCACCAGTATATTAAAGATGGACATTTCCCAGCAGTTACAACTTTCCCTAAGGTTGACGCATCTATCAGATTCGTAACAGCTGATAAGGAAAGAAAGGCTGTTATTGCTAATCTTGAGAAGGCTAAGGAAGGTCTTGCAGGAAAGACTGGAACAACAATTACAGCGTAATATTTTGAATATTATATGGAAGCACGGGCATTTTTGTCCGTGCTTTTTTGCGCCTGATTTTACCGTTCGCGACATAAAAACGACGGATTACGACGAAAAAACGACCGATTACGACATGTTTAACACAAAGCGGGAAAAAGCTGATATACTTATGAAGTCGGAATAATAATCACGATTGGGGGAAAATGCTGGTATTTAATATGTTTAACAAAAAGGATGAAATGTGTATATGCTTTGAAAGATATTTTCTGGCGATGGGGAATTCGCTTGAAGATTTCTGGAGTATTAATAAGAAGTACATGCAGGGATTTTCAAGAGAGGAGGATGAGGAATACATAGGAAAATGTAAGAAAGTTCTTATTGTTATGTCGAAGGAATTTATAACTGACATGTTGTCTTTATATTATATGGATGTGATAAGAAGTCTTAAAGAGCAGGGAGTCATAGAAGTAATGGCCATGATAGGAAATGATGTTAATCTGCCATCAAGATATGAATGGATTAATGATGCAGATGTCAGCAGGATAGCTTTTTATTAATATTTGCTTGCATTTATGTTCCAGAATCTCTATAATCAACTTTGTATGATTATTTTTATAATAGATTATTATCTGTTATGCGTATTTTTTGGAGGAGATTATTAATGATTAGTGCTAACAATGTAACACTTAGAATCGGTAAGAAGGCTCTTTTTGAAGATGTTAACATTAAGTTCACAGAGGGTAACTGTTATGGACTTATTGGTGCGAATGGTGCCGGAAAGTCAACATTTTTAAAAATTCTTACAGGACAGATAGAACCTAGCAAGGGTGATGTTTCAATCACACCAGGTCAGAGATTATCTTTCTTAGAGCAGGATCACTTCAAGTATGATGAATATAATGTTCTTGATACAGTAATCATGGGTAATGACAGACTTTACCAGATTATGAAAGAGAAAGAAGCTATATATGCCAAGGAAGATTTTACAGAGGAAGATGGTAACAAGGCAAGTGAGCTTGAGGCTGAGTTTGCAGATATGAATGGCTGGGAGGCTGAATCAGATGCTGCACAGCTTCTTAACGGACTTGGAATCGGAACAGATCTTCATTATAAGACAATGGCTGAGCTTAACGGTAGTGAGAAGGTGAAAGTTCTTCTTGCAAAGGCTTTATTTGGTAATCCTGATATTCTGCTTTTAGATGAGCCTACTAACCACCTTGATCTTGATGCGATTGCATGGTTAGAAGAATTCCTTATTAATTTTGAGAATACTGTTATTGTTGTATCGCATGACAGATATTTCCTTAATAAAGTATGTACACAGATTGCAGATATTGATTATGCGAAGATTCAGCTCTATGCAGGTAATTATGATTTCTGGTATGAGTCAAGCCAGCTTATTATCAAGCAGATGAAGGAAGCTAATAAGAAGAAGGAAGAAAAGATTAAGGAATTACAGGACTTTATCCAGAGATTCTCTGCCAATGCTTCTAAGTCTAAGCAGGCTACTTCAAGAAAGAGAGCTCTTGAGAAGATTGAATTAGACGAGATTAAGCCATCAAGCAGAAAGTATCCATATATTGATTTCAGACCAGCAAGAGAGATTGGTAATGAAGTACTTACAGTAGAAGGAATTTCTAAGACTATTGATGGTGTTAAGGTACTTGATAATGTATCATTTATTGTAAATCATGATGATAAGATAGCATTTGTTGGTTCTAATGAGCTTGCGACAACTACACTTTTCAATATTATTACAGGCAACATGGAGCCTGATGAGGGAAGCTACAAATGGGGTGTTACAACTTCACAGGCTTATTTCCCTAAGGACAGTGCTGCAGAGTTTAACAGAGAAGATACTATTGTTGAATGGCTTACACAGTATTCACCAGATCCGGATCCTACTTATGTAAGAGGATTCCTTGGAAGAATGCTTTTTGCCGGAGATGACGGTGTTAAGAAGGTTAAGGTATTATCAGGTGGAGAGAAGGTAAGATGTCTTATATCCAAGATGATGATATGTGGAGCAAATGTATTAGTATTTGATGATCCTACTAACCACCTTGATATGGAGTCAATCACAGCTCTTAACAACGGACTTATTAAGTTCCCTGGAGTTACATTATTTACATCACACGATCACCAGTTCATCCAGACAACTGCTAACCGTATTATGGAAATTGTTCCAAGCGGACAGCTTATTGATAAGATAACAACATACGATGAGTATCTTGCAAGCGATGAGATGGCAAGAAAGCGTCAGGGCTTTGCAGAAGCAGCTTCTGATGATGAAGATTAATAAACAGCAATGGACAGCCGCACTTATGTGCGGCTGTCTGTGCGTATGAGCTGCGAGCAGAGTCAAGATGAGAATAAGAATGATTGACAAATACTACACATTTGTTATACTTATCACATATTATATTTGCAGGGGAGCATAAGGGCTGTGTAAGCAGTGGCTGCTGAGAGGGATTAAGTTCCGACCCATAACCTGATGTGGATAATGCCACCGTAGGGATTCTTTAGAGGGCTTTTAGCTCTTCATTTGATTGTTTCGAAATCGGATTTCCACAAGGCTTATGATTTTCCTGTTAATTATCCAGAATGGAGGAATACATATGGAATACGCAACACAGATGGATGCTGCAAGAAAAGGCATTGTTACTAAAGAAATGGAAATTGTTGCAAAGAAAGAAAATATAGATGTCGAGAGTTTAAGACAGCTTATAGCTAAGGGACAGGTTATCATTCCTGCCAATAAGAATCATAAATGTCTTGACCCTAACGGTATCGGTAATAAGTTAAGAACTAAGATTAATGTTAATCTTGGAACTTCAAGAGACTGCGTGGATCTTGATATGGAGCTGGACAAGGTTAATAATGCTGTAAAGATGGGAGCAGAAGCTATCATGGATCTTTCTTCTTTCGGTGATACACAGAAATTCAGAAGAAAGCTGACAGCAGAATGTCCTGCAACAATAGGAACAGTTCCTATATATGATGCAGTTGTATATTATCATAAGGCACTTAAGGATATCACAGCACAGGAGTGGCTTGATGTTGTAGAAATGCATGCTAAAGACGGCGTTGATTTCATGACTATACATTGTGGTATCAACAAGGCTACAGCTAAGAAGTTCAGAGCAGATAAGAGACTTATGAATATTGTATCAAGAGGCGGTTCTATCATATATGCATGGATGGAGATGACAGGAAATGAGAATCCGTTCTTTGAATATTATGACAGAGTGCTTGAGATATGCCGAGAATATGATGTTACAATGAGTCTTGGAGATGCGTGCAGACCGGGATGTATTATGGATGCATCAGATATCTCACAGATTGAAGAGCTTGTTACACTTGGCGAGCTTACAAGAAGAGCATGGGAGAAGGATGTCCAGGTTATGGTTGAAGGACCAGGACATATGCCTCTTAACCAGATTAAGGCTAATATGGAGATTCAGCAGACAATATGCAAGGGAGCACCTTTCTATGTATTAGGACCTCTTGTTACTGATATAGCTCCAGGATATGATCACATTACAGCAGCAATCGGTGGAGCTATCGCAGCTACTTACGGAGCTTCATTCCTCTGCTATGTAACACCTGCAGAACATTTAAGATTACCAGATCTTAATGATGTTAAGGAAGGAATTATTGCTTCTAAGATTGCAGCACATGCGGCTGATATTGCAAAGGGCGTACCGGGTGCAATGGACTGGGATTATAAGATGGACAAGGCAAGAAAGGTTCTTGACTGGGAAGCAATGTTTGACGTTGCGATTGACCCTGAGAAGGCAAGAGCTTACAGAGCTTCATCTAAGCCTGAGAAGGAAGATACATGTTCTATGTGTGGTAATTTCTGTGCAGTAAAGAATATGAACAAGATTATGGAAGGCGAGATTGTAAGTATATTTGATGAGTAATAGCATATATGAAAGGGGTTGCCATGGTGGTGGCAGCTCTTTTTTTATATAAAGAATGTGATTTGCCATGAAACTGGATAAATGTTATAATTAAAAAATGTGAAAATGCGATATTAAGGAGTGAACTTTATGGCAAATACAGCCAGCAGGAATGGTAAAAAGACTACCACTCAGAGAAAGAAAACAAATACTTCAGGCAGGAAAAAGCAGCCGGCTAAGTCTAAGCAGCCAGTAAAGAATAAGCAGATTCAGGATAATCAGTTAAGGAATGATTGTATAATACTTTTTTCGATAGCATGTGCGATAATACTTATACTTACGAATTTTAATCTTGCAGGGACATTGGGCAGAGGAATAAAATGGTTTATGTTTGGTGTTTTTGGCGTGATGGAATACATTTTTCCATTTGTACTTGCAGCAAGTGTTATTTTCTTAATGGTAAACAGGGATTTAATAAGAGTTGCAAGAATTAAGACCGTAGCGGTTTACGGACTTCTTATTGTATTATGCGGAATGATTCAGTGTGTATATAATAAGCCGGCGGTTATGGAGAGTAATGTGGGAGAAGTATTTACATATTGTGCTGATTATAAGGCAGGAGGAGGATTTTCAGGCGGCATATTATGTAAAGTACTGAGTCCGATAGGGGCTATTGGAACATTTGTAATATTAATGATACTTGCAATTATATGCATTGTTATTATCACAGAAAAATCTTTTGTGTCAGGGCTTAAGAATGTAAGGAATAACAGCCAGAGAATGATGCAGGAGGCAAAAGAAGATTATTCGGCATACAGACAGCATTCTGCAAGCAGACATGAAAATGATATGTCAGATGAAGAGTATCATAGGCTAAGAGAAGAAGAGAGAGCTAAGGCAAGATTAAGAAAAATTGAAAAGAAAGAGAAACAGCTTGCTGAAAAGAAGGCAAGGGAAGAATATCTTGCCAATGCCAGAATGAATAATGTTGTAAGAGGCGTGACTTCTGATACACTTATAACAGGTGATGTCCAGCCGGAGCCAGAGATAGATATACATGAAATTGAAGTTGACCGTGAAAGAAAAGATGAATATTCAGCCGATATATATGAGCCTGATAATAGAATGAAACCTGTTGATAAAGCACAGGTGATTGTTGATGACAGTGATGATTTGTTTGAGAATTTGTATTCGGATGATAAATCTGCTGACAGTGTTATGCCTGCACAGTCTGTTCAGGAGATTCAGGATGATTATTATTCAGAAGAACTACAGTATCAAGAGGCAGATGCTTCTGACAGTATGATGGATAATTATTCGTATTCAGAACCAGATGCGGATGAAGATGTATACGATATGCAGGAAGATGAAGCAGCAGATTATGCTGGAGATATTCAGGAAGAGCCAGAAGCTGATGTACAGGATAATGTAATAACAGAAAGTTCTGTGCCTGAAAAGAAACCAAAGAAGGTATACAAGTTCCCACCGATAAGTTTATTAAAGAAAAATCCAGGGGCGGCATCCGGCGGAAAGGCTGAGTACAGAATGACCGCGCAGAGATTACAGGAGACTCTGCTTACTTTCGGAGTTAAAGTTACAATAACTGATATAAGCTGTGGACCTACAGTTACAAGATATGAGTTACAGCCGGAACAGGGGGTTAAGGTAAGCAAGATTGTATCTTTATCAGATGATATCAAGCTTAATCTGGCAGCCGCTGATATAAGAATTGAAGCACCAATTCCAGGTAAGGCAGCTATAGGTATTGAAGTTCCTAATAAGGAAGCCGGAAGTGTATATTTCAGGGAACTGGTTGAGTCTAAGGAATTTAAGGAAAGCCAGTCAGCGATATCATTCGGAGTTGGTAAGGATATTGCAGGAAAGACTATTATTGCAGATATTGCGAAGATGCCTCATATGCTTATTGCCGGAGCAACAGGTTCAGGTAAATCGGTATGTATCAACACAATTATTATGAGTATTCTTTATAAGGCAAGGCCGGAGGATGTAAGACTTATAATGGTTGACCCTAAGGTTGTTGAGTTAAGTGTGTACAACGGAATACCACATCTGTTATTACCAGTTGTAACTGACCCTAAGAAGGCTGCGGGAGCGCTTAACTGGGCTGTTAATGAGATGACAGACAGATATAAGAAGTTTGCTGCTATGCAGGTTCGTAACATCAAGGGATATAATGATGTTGTTGTCAAGAAGAATAAGGAGGGCATAGACCCTCCAATGGAGAAGCTTCCACAGATTGTCATTATCATAGATGAGCTTGCTGACCTTATGATGGTTGCACCGGGTGAGGTTGAAGATGCAATATGCCGTCTGGCTCAGCTTGCTAGAGCGGCCGGAATACATATGGTTATAGCAACGCAGAGACCTTCTGTTAATGTAGTAACAGGACTTATCAAGGCAAATATTCCGTCTAAGATAGCATTTGCAGTATCTTCGGGAATTGATTCAAGAGTTATCATTGATATGAATGGTGCTGAGAAGCTGCTTGGAAAGGGAGATATGCTCTACTTCCCATCTAATCTTCCAAAGCCGCTGCGTGTTCAGGGCGCATTCGTATCTGATGAAGAGGTTGAAAATGTTGTATCTTTCCTTAAGGAGAATGCAGAGGAAGTATCTTATGATGAGAGTATTGCACAGGCTACTGTAAGTCAGGAGAGCATGCCTGGCAGCAGTAAAGGCGATGATGAGAGAGATTCACTTTTTGCTGATGCAGGAAGATTTGTTATTGAGAATGAAAAAGGCTCAATAGGAAGTCTGCAGAGACATTTTAAGATAGGCTTTAACAGGGCAGGACGAATTATGGACCAGCTTGCTGATGCAAAGGTAGTAGGACCGGAGCTTGGAACTAAGCCAAGAAAGGTTGAGATGACAATGGAAGAGTTTGAAACACTTCTAAAGCAGCAGTAATATAAGTAATATATACTATAAAATAAGGAGACTAATGTATGAAGCTTTCAGAGATATTAAAAATATGTTCAGAAAATGAAACTGCAGACTTCAGATACAGTGTTGTATGCGGTGATACTGATGTGGATGTTACTGGAATTACATCTGATTCAAGAAAAATGCAGGATGGATATGCATTTGTATGCATTAAGGGTGCTGTTAGTGATGGGCATAAGTATATTGACCAGATTAAGGATAAGGCATCTGTAATTGTTGTTCTTGATGGCGAATACGAAGCCAAAGACTGCAAGGCAGCAGTTGTAAGCACAGATAACACAAGGCTTGCGCTTGCACTTATGTCGGCAGCAGTCTATGGCAATCCTGACAGGAAGCTGTTTACAATAGGAATAACAGGAACTAAGGGAAAGACAACAACCACTTATATGGTTAAAAATGTGCTTGAGGCATGCGGCATTAAGACTGGACTTATAGGAACAATTGAGACTATTATCGGGGATGAAGCGATTCCGGCACATAATACAACACCTGAATCAATAGAGATTCACCAGTCATTTGCAAAGATGGTAGACGCTGGCTGTAAAGCAGTTGTTATGGAGGTGTCTTCGCAGGGACTTAAGCTTGACAGAACAGCAGGTATTATGTTCGATATAGGAGTGTTTACTAATCTTGAGCCCGACCATATCGGACCTAATGAGCATGAGTCATTTGAGGATTATCTTAATTGTAAGGCTAAGTTATTCAAGCAGTGCAAGGTTGGTATCGTTAATGCTGATGATAAGCATACCCAGGATATCCTTAGGGGAGCAATATGTAAGGTTGAAAGCTATGGTATCGGAGATAATGCTGATATTAAGGCTGAAAATATTGAACTTTTACATGAACCGGGTAAAATTGGTCTTACATATGACTGTACAGGACTTGTTAATATGAAGGTTGAACTTAATCTTCCGGGTAAGTTTTCTGTATACAATTCATTATGTGCAATAGCAATTACAAGGCATTTCGATGTTGACGAAGAGGCACTTAAGGAAACTCTTAAGCATGTTAAGGTTAAGGGAAGAATTGAGCTTGTAAAGGTTTCAGATGATTTTACATTAATGATAGATTATGCTCATAATGCAATGGCTTTAGAGAGTATACTTACAACTCTTAAGGAATATCACCCTCACAGACTTGTATGCCTGTTTGGATGTGGTGGTAACCGCTCCAAGGAAAGAAGATATGAGATGGGCGAGGTTTCAGGAAAACTTGCTGACCTTACTATTATCACATCAGATAATCCAAGATTTGAAGAGCCGGAGGCAATTATAGAAGATATCAAGACAGGAATTGCTAAGACTACCGGAAAACATGTTGATATTACAGACAGAAAAGAAGCTATTAAGTATGCGATAGAACATGGCGAACCGGGTGATATTATTGTTCTTGCGGGTAAAGGTCATGAGGATTATCAGGAGATTAAGGGTGTGAAGTATCCTATGGATGAGAGGGTGCTTATCAAAGAAGTGCTTGAAGAATTGAAGGGTAATTAATGTACGCAGATGTAATAATAGACATTTCACATGAACAGCTTGATAAGACATTCCAGTATGCAGTTCCGGATGAATTGGCGGATGTAATTGAACTGGGAATGTCAGTTGATATTCCTTTTGGAGCAGGAAACAGGCAGATAACAGGGTATGTTGTAGGTTTGGGAGACAAGGCGGCATATCCTGTTGAAAAGATAAAATATATTACAGGGATTACCGAGGGAAAGGTCACTGCAGTAAGCAGAATGTTAAAGCTTGCGGCTTGGCTGAAGCACAATTATGGATGTACCATGAATCAGGCAATTAAGACGGTTATTCCTGTAAAAGATAAGGTTAAACAGAAGGAAAAACGCTCGGTCAATCTTATTATTGACACGGCACAGGCGCAGAAGTATCTTGATGTATTTGCAAAGAAAAATGCAAAAGCAAGATACAGACTGTTAGAGGTACTGATTAAGGAACCTGTAATAGATGAAAGCATTATTAAATCCAAGCTTAATATCACGGCACAGACGGTAAAAGCATTTGAAGATATGGGGATTGCCGAAGTCAGGTCAGAAGATATGTATAGGAATCCTGTAAGAAATGTTTCGGGAGAAAGAAAAAATATCGAGCTTAACAAGCAGCAAAAAAAAGCTGTGGATACAATAATAGCTGACTATGATAAGGGGGATTATAAGACATATCTGCTTCATGGTGTTACAGGAAGCGGAAAGACCGAGGTGTATCTTGCGGCAATTGAGCATGTCCTTAATCATGGAAGACAGGCAATTGTGCTTATACCGGAGATTGCACTTACATTCCAGACTGTGCAGAGGTTTTACCACAGATTCGGGGATAAGGTATCTATTATGAATTCCCGTATGTCAAAGGGAGAACGTTATGACCAGTTTCTGCGGGCGCAGAGAGGTGATATAAGTGTAATGATTGGACCACGTTCAGCGTTGTTCACACCGTTTTCAAATATAGGAATTATAATAATAGATGAAGAGCATGAAGGAGCTTACAAGTCAGAGACTGTTCCAAGATACCATGCAAGAGAGGTTGCATGCCATATGGCAAAGGAAGCAGGTGCTTCAGTGATACTTGGTTCTGCGACTCCTTCAATGGAAAGCTACTATGCGGCAATGAATGGACATATACAGCTTATTACACTTGACAGCCGCGCAGGAAGCGGAGAGCTTCCATCAGTTGATATTGTTGACCTGAGAGAAGAATTAAGGCTTGGAAACAGGACGATATTCAGCAACAGGTTAAGAGAACTGATGAGTG
This sequence comes from [Eubacterium] eligens ATCC 27750, assembly GCF_000146185.1. Taxonomy (NCBI): domain Bacteria; kingdom Bacillati; phylum Bacillota; class Clostridia; order Lachnospirales; family Lachnospiraceae; genus Lachnospira; species Lachnospira eligens. The sequence continues at coordinate 717,802 of NC_012778.1, forward strand.
ACAGACTTGCAAAGCATGAGCAGATAATGCTTTTCCTTAATAAGAGAGGCGTGGCTGGCTTTATATCATGCCGTTCATGCGGAAAGGTTATGAAATGCCCGCACTGTGATGTTTCACTTACGGAGCATGCTGATGGAAGGCTGATGTGTCATTACTGCGGATATACAACACCTAAGATAACTGTATGCCCTTCATGCGGTTCAAGGTATGTTTCGGGTTTCAGGGCAGGAACGGAAGGTGTTGAAGCACAGGTTAAGAAAACATTTCCACAGGCAAGAGTGCTAAGAATGGATATGGACACTACAAGAGGCAAGGATGGACATGAAAAGATTCTGTCGGAATTCGCCAATGGTAATGCGGATATTCTTATTGGAACTCAGATGATTGTTAAAGGACATGATTTTCCAAATGTAACGCTTATGGGAGTGCTTGCGGCAGACATGTCACTTTATTCCAGTGATTACAGGGCTTCTGAGAGAACTTTCCAGCTTCTTACACAGGCGGCTGGAAGGGCAGGAAGAGCAGAAAAAAGCGGCAATGTAGTTATACAGACTTATACGCCGGAGCATTTTAGTATTGTTAGTGCGGCTAATCAGGATTATAATGCTTTCTATGAGCAGGAAATTGCTTACAGAAAGCTGTGTGGATATCCGCCGGCGGATAATCTTATGAAGATTATGTTATCTTCACCAGATGAGATGTTATTGACAAAGAGTGCAGCGTGGGTTAAAGCATTTGTGGATAACAACTGCAAGTATAAAGGACTTATGTGTATAGGTCCGGCAGATGCACCTATATATAAGATTAAAGATGTGTATAGTAAGATAATCTATGTAAAACATAAAGACAGGGAAGTTCTTAACAGTATATATGAAAAGCTTGATGTTAATATTGTTGGAAATCAGGCTTTTAAGAATATTAATGTACAATACGATATTAATGGATGATTGCGAGGAGGAATATATGGCAATAAGAAATATTAGAACACTTGGAGATGATATACTAAGAGCCAAGGCAAAAGAGATTACAGAGATGACACCAAGAATTGAAGAGCTTATTGATGATATGTTTGATACAATGTATGAGGCTAATGGTGTAGGTCTTGCAGCACCTCAGGTTGGAATCAGAAAGAGACTTGTTGTTATTGACTGTGGAGATGATCCTATTGTTCTTATCAATCCTGTTGTATTAGAGACAAGCGGAAGTCAGACAGGGCTTGAAGGATGCCTAAGTGTACCTGGAAAGACAGGTGAGGTTACAAGACCTAATTATGCCAAGGTTAAGGCTCTTAATGAGAATATGGAAGAGATTATAGTAGAAGGAGAGGAGCTTCTTGCAAGATGCCTTCTTCATGAGATTGACCATCTTGATGGTATAATGTATGTTGATAAAGTAGAAGGAGAACTTCTCTCTACAGATGACATTGAAGAAGAATAATTAATGAAAAGGGGAACAGAATGCGAGTAGTATTTATGGGTACACCCGATTTTGCTGTAGGGACACTTAAAGCAATAATCGAAGCAGGACATGATGTGGCAGCAGTTGTTACACAGCCTGATAAGCCAAGGGGAAGAAGCAAATCACTTGTTTTCTCTCCAGTTAAGGATGAAGCTGTGGCACATGGAATCACAGTGTTACAGCCGGAGAGAGCAAGAGATGAAGCATTTGTAGAAGAATTAAGAACATATAATGCAGATGTAATTGTTGTCGTTGCATTTGGACAGTTACTGCCGGCAAGTATTATTAACATGCCAAGATACGGCTGTATCAATGTTCATGCATCACTTCTTCCTAAGTACAGAGGTGCATCGCCAATCCAGTGGGCAGTTATTGATGGCTGTGAGTATTCAGGTGTTACAACCATGAAGATGGATGAAGGCCTTGATACAGGAGATATCCTGATGGTTGAGAAGGTGAAGCTTGATGCTAAAGAGACGGGCGGAAGTCTTTTTGACAGATTAAGTGATGTCGGTGCGCATCTTTTGGTTAAGACACTTGAAGGACTTGAAGCTGGAACTATTACTCCTGTTAAGCAGGATGATTCAGAAAGCACTTATGTAAAAATGCTTCATAAGTCATTTGGTAAGATGGATTTCAATAAGAGTGCAGCTGAACTTGAAAGACTTATAAGAGGACTTAATCCATGGCCTAGTGCATTTACTTATATAGACGGTAAGATGTTAAAGATATGGGATGCAGATGTTGCAGATAATATCAGTGAAGTACAGACAGAAGAAGTTAAGCCGGGACAGGTTGTTACTGTAGGAAAGAACACATTTACAATAGCCTGTGGACAAGGTTACTTAGTTGTTAATGAGGTTCAGTTAGAAGGTAAGAAGAGAATGGACAGCGGTTCATTCTTAAGAGGCAACCAGTTAGAAGCAGGTGTAATGTTAGGAGAATAAGCAGAATCTTAAATGGTTCAGAAAAGAGGTATTATGGTAGCTTTATATGGTTATTATGGATATGGATATTACTATGATCCAATGTACATTCTGATAATAATATCATGTGTTATTGCACTGATAGCGCAGGTAAAGGTAAAAAGCACATTTAACAAGTATTCCAAGGTGTCATCTTCAAAAGGAATGACAGGCGCAATGGTCGCAGAGCAGCTCTTAAGAAGCCAGGGAATATATGATGTATCTATTCAGAGAGTATCAGGAAGCCTGACAGATAATTATAACCCAAGAAATAAGACACTTAACCTGTCAGATTCTGTGTATAATTCAACATCTGTTGCTGCTATCGGAGTTGCAGCCCATGAAACAGGACATGCCATACAGCATGCTTATGGATATGGTCCATTAAGCTTCAGGACAGCGTTGTTTCCGTTAGCCAGTGTTGGTTCACAGGTATCATGGATACTTATTGTACTTGGACTTATATTTGGCTCAACTAATATACTTATAGATATTGGTATTCTTATGTTCAGTCTGGCAGTACTTTTCCAGCTTGTAACATTACCGGTTGAGTTTAATGCTTCGGCAAGAGCATTACAGCTTCTTGAATCAGAAGGATTCCTGTATGGAGATGAGAACAGACAGGCAAAAAAGGTGCTTTCAGCAGCAGCCATGACATATGTTGCGGCAGCAGCCACAGCAATTTTACAGCTTTTAAGACTGATTTATTTATTTGGAGGAAGACGCCGTGACTGATTCGGTGAATTTAAGGGCAGTTGTACTGGATATACTTATGGAAATCAATGAGAAGGGTGAATTTTCACACCTTCTCATTAATAATGCACTGACAAAATACCAGTATCTTGATAAGAATAAGAGAGCATTTATAAGCAGGTTGTCTCTCGGAACTATTGAGAACAGGATTGAACTTGACTATATAATTGACCAGTATTCAAAGACTCCTGTAAGAAAGATGAAACCACTTATAAGAAATATATGTGAAATGTCTGTATACCAGATAATATATATGGATAATATCCCTGATTCGGCAGTGTGCAATGAGGCTGTGAAGCTGGCTACAAAACGTGGATTCACAGGGCTTAAGGGGTTTGTGAACGGAGTCTTAAGAAACATTGCAAGAAATAAAGACAATATTTCATATCCTGACAGAAATAAGGATATTGAACAGTACCTTTCTGTAAAATACTCAATGCCATTATGGATAGTTAAAATGTGGCACAGTCAGCTTGGAATTGATATGACTGAGGAAATTCTAGCAGGCTTTAAGCAGGAGAAAAAGACTTATATAAGATGTAATACGGCAAAGGCTACGGTTGAAGAAATAAAGAAGATTCTTTCACAGGAAAGCGTATCTGTAGCAGAAGTTGAAGGTATACAATATGCTTTAGAGATTAAGGACTATGATTATATAGCCGGACTTAAGAGTTTCAGGGATGGTCTGTACCAGATACAGGATATAAGCTCTATGACAGCAGGATATATGACAGGATTCAAGGCTGGTGACACAGTAATTGATGTGTGTGCGGCACCGGGAGGAAAGAGCATTAATGCGGCGATAAGCGTTGGTGCTGATGGTAAGGTATATTCAAGGGATGTATCAGACTATAAGGCAGGGCTTATTGAAGAAAATGTATTAAGGCTCGGACTTAATAATATAGAAGTCCAGGTAAAAGATGCACTCGTAATGGATGAATCTATGAGAGAGAAGGCAGATGTTGTTATAGCAGACCTTCCATGCTCAGGACTTGGCGTTATGGGAAGAAAGCCTGATATCAGATATAATATAACAGAGGACAAGCTTGTTTCATTAAAAGAGCTGCAGCAGAGCATACTTTCTGTAGTACAGGCATATGTTAAGCAGGGCGGTATAATGATGTACAGTACATGTACAATTAATTCAGAAGAGAATGAAGCCAATGCTGACTGGTTATGTAAAGAATATGGCTTTAAGAAGATAGAATACAGACAGATTCTGCCGGGAAAGAATGGCGGAACAGATGGGTTCTTTGTCGCAAAACTTAGGAGAGAATAGACATGACAGATATTAAGTCACTTAATTATGACGAACTTGTAACATATATGGCCGGACTTGGTGAGAAGAAGTTCAGGGCTGGGCAGCTATATCAGTGGATGCATGAAAAGCTGGCAGACAGCTTTGATGAATGTACCAATCTTTCCAATGCATTAAGGCAGAAGTTAAAGGAAACATCAGAATATGTATGTCTTGAGCCTGTCAGGGTACAGCATTCAAAGCTTGACGGAACAGAAAAATATCTGTTCAGATTATCAGATGGTAATTATGTTGAAAGCGTACTCATGAAATATCATCATGGTAATTCAGTGTGTATATCTTCACAGGTAGGCTGCCGTATGGGCTGCCGTTTCTGTGCATCTACACTTAATGGAAAAGTCAGGGATTTAAGACCATCTGAAATGCTTGACCAGATATACAGAATACAGAAGATTACAGGGGAGCGAGTAAGCAATGTTGTAGTTATGGGTTCAGGAGAGCCAATGGATAACTATGATAATCTTATTAAGTTCATAGAACTTCTCAATGACGAGAGGGGGCTTAACATAAGCCAGCGTAATATTACTGTATCATCATGTGGAATAGTACCTAAGCTAAAGGAACTTGCTGACCTTAAGCTGCAGATTACTCTTGCTATTTCACTTCATGCTCCAAATGATGAACTAAGAAAGACAATGATGCCTATAGCTAATAAATATTCAATAGAAGAGATAATGGATGTATGCAGGTATTACATAGAATGTACAGGCAGAAGAATCTCATTTGAATACAGTCTTGTTAAAGGCGTCAATGATTCAATGGAATGTGCAAAGCAGTTGATTGAACTTGTTAAGGGCATGAATTGCCATATTAATCTTATACCTGTTAATCCTATCAAGGAGCGTGATTATAAGCAGACAGGTAAGGAGGAAGTGTACGCATTTAAAAATAAACTTGAAAAGAACGGAATAAATGTTACAATTAGAAGAGAAATGGGCAGAGATATTGATGGTGCCTGTGGACAGTTAAGGAATAAGTATATGGAGGATATCGATGAGAGCGACGGCGGTTACTGATATTGGCAAAACTCGTGCCGTTAATCAGGATTATGTATATACATCAGTTGACAGTATTGGATGTCTGCCTAATCTTTTTATTGTTGCAGATGGAATGGGAGGACACAAGGCTGGGGATACAGCATCACGGTTTACTGTAGAGACTGTTAAAAGACTTATTTCTGAGTCAGATCAGACCGATGCAATATCGGTTATAAATCAGGCGGTAAAAGAAGTTAATACTCTGCTGATAGAAAAGGCATCTGAATCAGAAGAATATTATGGAATGGGAACAACACTGGTTATTGCAAGCATTTTTGATAATGCGTTAAGGGTTGCTAATGTAGGTGATAGCAGGTTGTATGTTATAGATGATAATATTACTCAGATAACACGAGACCATTCTTTAGTAGAAGAGATGGTGCTTGCTGGACAGTTAAGCAAGAGTGAAGCAAGAACACATGCAAAGAAGAATGTTATTACAAGGGCAATAGGAGGAGAAGAACAGGTAGAACCGGAAATGTTCTCTATAGATCTTAAAGCAGATAGTAAAATTCTTATGTGTTCGGATGGTCTTACTAATATGCTTGAGGATAATGATATCTTAAGCATTGTGAAGAAACATGCCGATATACAAGAAGCAGCGAGAGAACTGGTTGCAAGAGCTAATGAGAATGGTGGGAAAGATAATATTTCAGTTATAATTGTAGAGCTGTAGTGGAAGGAATAATATTTATGTTAAGAAAAGGAATGTTTTTAGCAGACAGATATGAAATAATTGAGCAGATTGGTACAGGCGGAATGTCTGATGTCTATAAAGCCAAGTGCCATAAGCTTAACAGATTTGTGGCTATTAAGGTTATGAAGTCGGAATTTAGTGAAGATAAAACATTTGTATCTAAATTCAGAGCAGAGGCACAGTCAGTTGCTGGATTTACACATCCTAATATTGTTAATGTATATGATGTAGGCGACGAGAATGGTATCTATTATATAGTTATGGAGCTTGTTGAGGGTATCACACTTAAGAAGTATATTGAAAAGCGTGGAAGAATACCGTTTAAAGAAGCTGTAAGTATTGCAATTCAGGTTGCTAATGGTCTGGATGCAGCACATAAGCATAATATTGTTCACAGGGATATCAAGCCACAGAATATTATTATATCTAAGGAAGGCAAGGTCAAGGTAACAGACTTTGGAATTGCCAAGGTTGCTTCATCTAGTACAATTAATTCGTCATCAACTATGGGTTCTGTCCATTACATTTCACCTGAACAGGCAAGAGGTGGATATTCTGATGCAAGGAGTGATTTATACTCACTTGGTATTACTATATTTGAAATGCTTACAGGTACAGTGCCGTTTGATGGGGATTCTACAGTTGCAGTTGCAGTGCAGCATATTCAGGATGAAATACCTGCACCTTCTACAGTCACTGATGATATACCGCTCAGCATAGACAGGATAGTACTTAAGCTTACGCAGAAAAAGCCGGATAGAAGATATCAGACAGCGGCAGAACTTATTACTGATTTAAAGAAATCGCTTGTTATGCCAGATACAGATTTTGTTGTTATGGCACCTTTATATGGGGCATCAGGCTCAGCCGCAAAAGTAATGCCTGCTAATAATAATCCGGTTAAGGATGAAGAAGATAATTTATCAGATGACATGTTATCAGATGATGATTTTCTAGATGATTCGGAAGATGAAGAAGATGATGAACAATCTAAGAATGAATTAGAAGATGATAGTGATGATTCTGATATTGACGATGAGAATAATGATAAGCTGGATCTGATTATGAAGATAATAGGTATAGGAATAGCAGTTATTATTCTTATAGTAACTATATTCATAATTGTTAAACTTGTTGGAAGTACGAAATCTAATAAGCGTAATAATGAAAGCTCACAGACAACAGAAAGCTCTATAGAGCATACAAGTACATCAGCTGATGACAAGAATAAAGTTACAGTTCCAAAGGTAGAAGGAATGACAAAGGATGAGGCTATCAAGGCTCTTAATGAGGTTGGACTTGGATATCGTGCAGTGGTACAGAATTCTGATACAGTATCTGAAGGAACAGTTATTTCACAGGGAACAGCGGCTGGAAAGAAGGTTGCTAAAAATACACAGATAATTATTACAGTCAGTGGCGGTAAGGAAGTAAAGAATATTACAGTTCCATCTGTTACTGGAAAGACAGAGAGCGAAGCCAGAACTGCACTTGAGGCTGATGGTTTCGGAGTTGATGTTGATTATCAGTATAGCAGTACAGTTGAGAATGGTAAAGTAATCAAGGCATCACCTTCAGGAAGCGTTGCGCAGGGCTCTACTATAACAATTACTGTAAGTCGAGGAAAAGAAATTAAGAATGTAACAATGGCTAATCTTGTTGGAATGACAGAAGGTCAGGCTAGGCAGTGGCTCCAGAATAATGGCCTTAATGTCGAGGTATTACCTGCAACAACGACTGGAACATTAGGAAATGTTATACATTGTAATTATTCTGAAGGAACTTTAGTTCCAGAGGGAACAACAGTTACAATTACTGTAAGTAAAAAGCAGGAGCAAACAACAAAGACAACTGAAGCTGATAAGAATAACAATACTAATCAGGGTGGCAGTTCGAATAATAATTCGAATGGAAACAATAATGCAAATGGAAATAATTCTAATTCGAATAATCAGCCCAATAATGCAGAACAGAAGCCACAGAATTAATCAGGTATAATTATTTATATGCAGGGAAAGATAATTAAAGGTATCGCTGGTTTCTACTATATACATGTAGAAGCCAGCGGTATTTATGAATGTAAGGCAAAAGGAATATTCAGAAACCGACACATTAAACCACTGGTTGGTGATAATGTGGAGATTGAGGTTATTGATAAAGATAATTTCAAGGGAAATGTGGTGGACATCCTTCCAAGAAAGAACGAACTTATAAGACCAGCTTCTGCTAATATCGACCAGGCAATGGTTATATTTGCAGTAAAGACGCCAGAACCTAATTTTAATCTGCTTGATAAATTCATTCTTATGATGAATTATCAGGATGTTCCGACAGTTGTATGTTTCAATAAAGAAGAACTGGCTGATGATGAATATAAGAATGAATTAAAGAAAAAGTATGAGGGGTGTGGATGTGAATGCATATTTATAAGTGCAAAGAATAATATTGGCATTGACAGGATAATGGAAGTACTGAAAGGAAAGACAACAGTACTTGCAGGCCCTTCAGGAGTTGGCAAATCAACACTTACCAATCTGCTTATACCGGACATGGAAGAGCAGGGAGAAGTCAGCCAGACAGGAGAAGTAAGCAGGATAGGCCGAGGAAGGCATACTACAAGACATTCCGAGATATACAATGTATGCAAGGAAACATATATATGTGATACGCCGGGATTTACATCACTTAATCTTCCGGATGTTGAGAAAGAAGATTTAAGATTTTACTTTGAAGAGTTTGTACCATTTGAAGGAAAGTGCAGATTCAATGGATGCATGCATGTAAGCGAACCGGGATGTGCGGTAAAACAGGCAGTTGAAAATGGAATTATTAATTATGACAGATACAAGTCATATACAGATATATTTGAAGAAATAAAGAACAAGAAGAAGTACTAGAAGTACTTGCAAACAGAAAGGTTGTTAAATATGAGTGATTTGAAAAAAATTTTGTCACCATCAATATTATCGGCAGACTTCAAGAAATTAGGAGAAGAGCTTGAAACAATTGATAAGGCAGGAGCTGAATATGTTCATGTAGATGTTATGGATGGACTTTTTGTAAAGAGTATTTCATTCGGAATGCCGGTTATTAAGTCAGCAAGAAGTGCAACTGACAAGGTTTTTGATGTACATCTTATGATTGAAGAGCCTATAAGATATATAGAAGACTTTGTTAAGGCAGGCGCTGATATAATTACAGTACATGTTGAAGCGTGTAAGGATGTTGTTGCTACATTAGAAAAGATTAAGGAATGTGGTGTAAAAGCAGCTATAACACTTAATCCTCCGACACCGGTATCAGCAATTGAGCCTTATCTTGATAAGGTAGATATGGTTCTTGTAATGAGCGTTAATCCGGGATTTGGGGGACAGAAGTTTATACCGGAATCACTTGATAAAGTAAAAGAAATAAGAAGTTTATTAGATGCTAAAGGACTTGATACAGATATTGAGATTGATGGTGGGGTGAATGCTGGAAATCTTGCATCAGTTCTTGAGGCAGGTGCTAATGTAATAGTAGCAGGTTCAGCAATATTTTCTGGAGATGTAGCTGATAATGTTAAGAAGTTTAAAGAAATAATGGGCGCGTGGTAAAACCACACGCCCATTAATATTATACATTGAATCTGAAAAGGATTACATCACCATCTTTAACGACATATTCTTTGCCTTCCATTCTTACAAGACCTTTCTCTTTGGCTCCATTATATGAACCACAGTCAAGTAAATCCTGATAGTAAACAACTTCTGCTTTAATAAAGCCTCTTTCAAAATCGCTGTGAATCTTTCCGGCAGCCTGCGGAGCTTTGGTTCCCTTAGTGATTGTCCATGCTCTGGTTTCGGTCTCGCCTGCTGTTAAGTAGCTGATAAGACCAAGAATACGGTAGCTTGCTGCAATAAGCTTATCAAGACCTGATGAACTTATACCAAGATCTTCAAGGAACATCTTCTTCTCATCATCATCTAATTCTGAGATTTCCTGTTCAATCTGCGCACAGATAACAAAAACTTCACAGTTATCCTTCTTAGAGTATTCTCTTACTCTTGCAACATATTCATTGTCAGCACCATCATTAGCAAGGTCGTCCTCTGATACGTTAGCTGCGAAGATTACAGGCTTGGCTGTAAGAAGGTTGTATTCCTTTAAAAATGCTTCTTCATCTTCATCCTGACATTCAAAGTTCTTAGCTAAATTACCTTCCTCAAGGAATGCCTTAAGTCTTTCAAGAAGGTCACATTCTTTAGCAATATCTTTATTGTTATATGAAGCACGCTTCTGTTTAGCGAGTCTTCTGTCTAATACTTCAATATCTGAGAATATAAGTTCAAGGTTAATGGTTTCAATATCTCTTATAGGATCAATAGAGCCATCAACATGAACGATGTTAGAATCCTCAAAGCATCTTACGACATGAACGATAGCATCAACCTCGCGGATGTTGGCAAGGAACTGGTTTCCAAGACCTTCACCCTTAGATGCACCTTTAACAAGACCTGCAATATCTACGAATTCGATAACAGCAGGTGTTATCTTGGCTGAATTATATAAAGCGGCAAGCTTGTCAAGTCTGTCATCCGGAACTGCAACAACACCGACATTAGGGTCAATTGTACAGAAAGGATAGTTGGCTGACTCTGCTCCTGCCTTAGTAAGTGAATTAAAAAGGGTACTTTTGCCGACATTAGGCAAACCCACGATACCAAGCTTCATAATAGAATCTCCTCATTAATTATTCTTATGATTATTCGTTCCGGAGTTCTTAAAATGTAAAAAAGAATCCAGTACAAAATCATATTATACAAAAAATTTCATTTAAAAACAACATATAATTTGCTTATTAAAATAATATATATATAAGTATAAAAATATATCTATATATTGTACTGAAGATGAGGATAAAACACTATATAAGCAATCAAAACAAGAAACGGAGAAAAAGACAGTTATTAACTGCCTTCTGACGTTAAATAAACTAAAAAAGGACTTGTAATTTAAACACTTTAAGTATAAAATTGACATTAAAGTGGTGGAAAGTGGAGCTTAATGGTAGAAAGTGGGGTGCGATAGTTATGTTGATGGGCGAATACAACCATACAATAGATGCTAAAGGCAGACTAATCGTACCAGCTAAGTTCCGTGAGGTTCTGGGAGATGAATTCGTGGTTACCAAAGGTCTTGATAACTGCCTGTTTGTCTATCCGAATGATGAATGGCAGAAATTCGAAGAAAAGTTACAGACATTACCACTTACCAATAAGAATGCAAGACAGTTTACTAGATTCTTTCTTGCAGGTGCAGCAAGCGTAGAAGTGGATAAGCAGGGCAGAATACTTCTTCCATCAGTATTACGCGAGTTTGCAGGATTGGAAAAAGATGTAGTTTTAGTGGGCGTTGCAAGCAGAATTGAAATCTGGAGCAAAGACCGCTGGCTGCAGAGTATCAGTACCTATGATGATGATATGGATGAAGTAGCAGCTAATATGGAGAGTCTTGGATTTTCTATATAATATGCAGACATGGGGTTTATTATGGAATTTAAACACAAATCAGTTCTTTTGGAAGAAACAATTGACAATCTGAATATTAAACCTGATGGAATCTATGTTGATGGAACACTTGGCGGTGCAGGACATTCATATCAGATAGCGAAAAGACTTACAGGTGGTGGCAGACTTATAGGTATAGATCAGGACGCGGACGCAATTGCGGCAGCGACAGAAAGACTTAAAGAATTTGAAGAACGCGTAACAATAGTAAGAAATAATTATTGCAATATGGACAAGGTTCTTGATGAACTTGGAATTGATAAAGTAGATGGAATACTTCTTGATATAGGAGTTTCATCGTATCAGTTAGATACAGCAAGCAGAGGATTTACTTATAATGTAGATACTGCTCTTGATATGAGAATGGATCAGAGACAGGAGATGACAGCAAAGGATCTTGTTAATACATATAGTGAGATGGAACTTTTCAGAATCATAAGGGATTATGGAGAGGACAGATTTGCCAAGAATATTGCTAAACACATAGTTGCGGCAAGAAAAGAAAAGCCGATAGAAACAACATTTGAACTAAATGAGATTATAAAGGCTTCTATTCCGGCAAAGGTGAGGGCGACAGGCGGTCATCCATCAAAGAGAACATACCAGGCTATAAGAATTGAACTTAACAGGGAATTAGATGTCTTAGAGAATTCAATTGATATGATGATAGACAGGCTTAATCCACAGGGGCGTTTATGTATCATAACATTCCATTCACTTGAGGACAGAATAGTTAAGGCAAGATTTAGAAACAATGAGAATCCATGTACATGTCCACCGGATTTCCCAGTATGTGTATGCGGAAAGAAATCAAAAGGAAAGGTTATAACAAGAAAACCTATAGTTCCCGGAGATGAAGAACTAAACGAGAATCAGAGGTCTAAAAGCTCTAAACTGAGGGTGTTTGAAAGAATATAAAACTTTTATGGAGGGGAAAGTTTTGGAGAAGAGAAGAAATGTTGTAAATCACAGGACAACTGAATATCAGTATGGAAGTGCAGTAAGAAAGCTGCAGTCTGTTCCAGAAATACATACTTATGAGCATGAAAGAAGAATTGAGGAGCAGGAGCAGGAGAGAAGACAAAGAAGAAGAGAGATAAGAAGAAATAACAGGGTTAACCTTGTGTATACTACAGTACTTGCTATCTGTGCAACAGCAGTATTTGCAATCTGCTACCAGTATCTTAATCTCCAGTCAGACATTAAGACTAACAGTACTGCTGTAGTTGAACTTCAGAATCAGCTTAATTCACTTAAGGCAGAGAATAACAGCCATGAATCAGAGATTAATGCAGGAATTGATTATAATGCAATATATGATACAGCTGTCAATGAACTTGGTATGGTATATCCAGGCAGAAGCCAGGTAATCGGTTACGATTCAAAGGAAAGTGAATATGTAAAGCAGTATAAGGATATCTCAAAATAACTAAAATGTGTGGCAGTGCGATATAAAGGATTGATAAATTTATGGACAATACCAGTGAAGCAAGAAGAAAGAAAATGATGCGCAGGAAACGCGCAATGCTTAAGAGGACACACAGAAGAATTAATGTTACATTTATAATAGTATTTGTATTATTACTTGCACTTGGTGTAAGGATATTTATGATTAACTATACACATGGGGAGGAATATTCCCAGGCGGTGCTTAATCATCAGACATATACATCAACTACAATTCCTTATATGCGTGGTAATATTACTGCAAGTGACGGAACAGTTCTGGCATATAGTGAGAAGGTGTATAATCTGATACTTGATGTAAAGAGTGTGACATCAGAGGACGGAAAATATCTTAATAATACAATAGATGCATTGGTAAAATGTTTTGGTCTTGATAAAGATAATATAAAAAAAACAATCAATGATAATCCTTCAAGCCAGTATCAGAAGCTGCTTAAGGAGCTGACATCAGATGAAATAGCGGAATTTAACGAACTTAAGGCACAGAAGAACAGTAATATATACGGTGTCTGGTTTGAGGAAAGCTATGTGAGGAAATATCCGTTTAGTACTCTTGCATGTGATGTTATAGGCTTTGCTTCTAATGTAAATGGAGGAGAACTTGGTCTTGAAAGCCAGTATGACGATGAGCTTTCAGGAACAGACGGAGTTACATACAGCTATGTTGACGAAGACCTTAATGCAGTAGAAACGACAAAGGCAGCAGTTAACGGTAACAATATTATTACAACAATTGATTATAATGTGCAGTCCATAATAGAGAAATATATGGCTGCATATAATCAGGAAAAACCATCTAAGAATACAGCAATTGTTGTTATGAATCCTAAGAATGGTGAGATTCTAGGAATGGCAAGCTATCCACAGTTTGACCTTAATAATCCCAGAAATCTTGCAAATGTATATTCTGAGGAGCAGCTTGCGTCAATGTCAGATACAGATGTAACCAATGCATTGTATCAGTTATGGACTAATTATTGTGTATCAGAGTCATATGAGCCGGGTTCAACTTATAAGCCATTCACTATTGCTGCGGGTCTTGAAGAAGGCGTTGTGCATGATGGAGATACTTATGAATGTAAGGGATATGAGTATGTTGGTCCTGATATGATTAAATGCCACTCATATTCAACAACAGGAAGCCATGGTGTTCTTACATTGTCGCAGTCATTGGAAAATTCATGTAATCCTTATATGATTAATATTGCAATAAAGCTTGGTAATGTCAGATTTGCACAGTATGAGAAAATGTTTGGATTTGGCGCAAAGACTGGTGTAGACCTTCCTGGTGAAGCTACGGGTATTATGTATGATGAGAATAAGATAACAACGATAGATGCTGCAACCAATTCATTTGGACAGAATGTTAATGTTAATATGATACAGATGCTGTCAGCGTATAGTTCTCTTATTAATGATGGCAAGTATTATCAGCCACATATAGTTAAGAGAATAGAATCAGCGAATGGAGAAGTTGTTAAAGAAAATTCACCTGTTCTTGTAAGACAGACTGTTACGGCTTCAACATCAAAGTATCTTAGAAAATATCTGGAAAATACAGTAGAATTAGGAACAGCACATAAGGCGTATATAGAGGGGTATTCTATTGCAGGAAAGACTGGTACTGCACAGAAGATTCCAAGAGCTGACCTTAAGTGGGTTATCTCATTTATAGGGCATGCTCCGGCAGATGATCCTAAATTTGCAATATATATTGTTCTTGATGAACCTGATGGAACTACTGGTACATCGGGAAGTACATCAGATGCACTTATACTTGCAAAAGATATTATGACGGAGCTGCTGCCTTATATGAATGTGTATAAGGATACAGATGAGCCATATGTTGATCTGGGAAATGCACCGGAGGAATCAGGCGTTTCAGATGTTCCTGTTTCGGAACCGGCTGCAGCTACGACAGGCAGCAACTAAAATTATGTAATAATAAGTAGAATAACCCTGCTTTACTTCTCATAAAATGTAGAAGACTAAAGCGGGGTTATTTGTCAATGAAGGATAATGACACATTTGGCTGGCTCAGCACCAGTCATAGAAAAAAGCTTGTGTTAATGATAGCTGCAATCCTTATGGTTTGTATTCTTGAATGCGTAAGGCTTGGCGTTATTATGACGGTAAAGTCAGAGTATTATATGCAAAAGGCTGATGAGCTGCATCAACGGGAGAGAAGAATTAAGGCAAAGAGAGGAAGGATTCTTGACAGAAATGGCGAAATACTTGCAGCTAATGAAGTGGTATGTACAGTTTCTGTAATACATAGTCAGATAGAGGACGAAGATAAGGTTATAAAAGTGCTTGCAGGTGAACTTGATATGGATGTGGAGGAAGTGACTAAGAAAGTAAAAAAAGTATCCTCTATGGAATATATTAAGACAAATGTGGCAAAGGATATCGGAGATGCAATAAGGGAATACGACCTGCCGGGTGTAAAGATTGACGAGGATTATAAGCGGGTATATCCGTATAATGAACTGGCTTCCAAAGTACTTGGCTTTACTGGTGCTGATAATCAGGGAATACTTGGGCTGGAAGCTAAATATGACACATATCTGTCAGGTACTAATGGTCAGATTCTTACACTGTCTGATGCAGGGGGGATTGAGATAAAGGGCAGCCGGGAAGATCGTATTCTACCGGTTGACGGACAGGATCTGTATACAACGCTTGATGTTAATATACAGAAATATGCAACCCAGCTTGCATGGGAGACTATGGTAAAGAAAGAGGCAAAACAGGTAAGCATAATTGTAATGCGTCCGGATAATGGAGAGATACTTGCCATGGCAAATGTTCCGGAATACAATCTTAATTCTCCGTATGAGCTTAATTATGAGCCTGATGAGGAAGAGACACAGAAGGATAAGATGGATCTTCTTAATAATATGTGGCGGAATTTCTGCATAAATGATACATATGAACCAGGCTCAATATTTAAGACGGTTACTGCAACAGCAGCACTTGAGACAGGCGTGGTGGGTTTAAATGATTCTTTCACATGTTCAGGTGCAACAGTTGTTTCTGACAGAAGAATAAGATGTCACAAAACAACAGGACATGGAACACAGGATTTTACACATACAGTGTATAATTCGTGTAATCCGGCATTTGTTGAATGGGGCAGAAGAGTCGGTACTGATAATATGTATCTGTACATGGGTAAGCTTGGACTTCTTGCAAAGACAGGAATAGATCTGTCAGGAGAGGCAGGAACGATTATTCATAAGCAGGAAAATGTAGGTGCGGTTGAGCTTGCCACAATGTCATTCGGACAGTCTTTCCAGATAACACCCGTTCAGATGTTAAGGGCTGTCTCGGCAATTGTAAATGGTGGAAGACTTGTTACACCACATTTTGGCTTATACACAGGTTCATCAGATGGTTCAGTGGTAAATGAATTTGCATATTCAACACAGGATGAGGCAATATCATCCCAAACGAGTGAAACGATGAAAAAGATTCTTGAGGGTGTAGTGTCAGAAGGCGGAGGAACGAAAGCATATATTGACGGCTATTCAATAGGAGGAAAAACGGCAACATCACAGAAGCTGCCAAGAGGTTCAGGAAAATATATTTCATCATTCATAGGTTTTGCTCCGGCTGATAATCCACAGGTTATAGCGATGTGCTTAATTGATGAACCAACAGGCGTATATTATGGTGGAACGATTGCTGCTCCTGTTGTTAAGACACTGTATGAAAATATATTGCCGTATATTGGTATAGAAAGGTCAGTTCAACTTGAAAAAAACGATGATTGATAGTAATATATTTTTGTATACATTTTGTATGAAAGGAAGTAAACGACGATGGATTTAAAGAATAAGACAGTAATGGTCGTGGGAACAGGCATAAGCGGTATTGGAGCCGTTGACCTTTTGAAT
Organism: [Eubacterium] eligens ATCC 27750; assembly: GCF_000146185.1. Classification (NCBI taxonomy): domain Bacteria; kingdom Bacillati; phylum Bacillota; class Clostridia; order Lachnospirales; family Lachnospiraceae; genus Lachnospira; species Lachnospira eligens. Next base: position 734,945 of record NC_012778.1, read on the forward strand.
AAAGTTGGTGCTGACTGCATACTGTATGATGGCAATGAAAAGCTTGACAGACAGAAGGTGCAGGAGAAGTTAGGTGATAACAAGGCAGAGATTATCATCGGGGCATTTGATGAGGCACTTCTTTCGAAGATTGATCTGCTTGTAATAAGTCCGGGGGTTCCTATTGACAGTCCGATAGTGCTTACATTTAAGAATGCCGGTATCCCTGTATGGGGCGAGATTGAGCTTGCATATAATTATGATAAGGGTAAGATTATTGCAATTACAGGAACTAACGGAAAGACAACAACTACAGCGCTTGTTGGACAGATAATTGCTGCATATAATGAGAAAACATTTGTCGTTGGTAATATAGGTAATTCATATACAGGTGAAGTGTTAAAGACAAGTGAGGATTCATATACAGTTGCTGAGATAAGCAGCTTCCAGTTAGAGACAGTACATGAATTCCATCCGATTGTATCTGCAATTCTTAATATTACACCTGACCATCTTAACAGACACCATACAATGGAATGCTATGCATGGACCAAGGAAAGAATAAGTGAGAACCAGACTAAGGCAGATACATGTGTGCTTAATCTTGAGGATAAGTATCTTACAGACTTTGCACCTGAGTGTAAGGCAAATGTTGTGTGGTTTTCGAGTGAAAGAAAGCCATCAGTCGGAGCATATGTTGATGGCGAGATGATTAAGTATACAGACGGAACTAATGATTACGACATGTTAAATGTCCATGACATGAATCTTTTAGGAAAGCATAACTATGAAAATGTATGCGCAGCAATTGCAATGACTAAGGCTGCCGGAATTCCTGATGATATTATAATAGAACAGGTTAAGAAATTTAAGGCTGTTGAACACAGAATTGAATATGTTGCAACAAAGAATGGCGTTGATTACTATAATGATTCCAAGGGAACTAACCCTGAGGCAGCAGTTAAGGCTATTGAAGCTATGGTTAAGCCTACAATTCTTATCGGCGGAGGTTATGATAAAGGCTCAGAATTCGACCTTTATGTAAAGGCATTTAAGGATAAGGTTAAGCTTCTTGTGCTTATAGGACAGACAAGTGCCAAGATTGCTGATACATGTAAGAAATATGGCTTTGAGAATATCGAATATGCCGATTCAATGGAACAGGTAGTAGATATATGTGCTAAAAATGCGGTAAGTGGAGATGCGGTTCTTTTATCTCCTGCATGTGCAAGCTGGGGAATGTTCGATAACTACGAACAGAGAGGAAGAATATTCAAGGATCTTGTTAATAATCTGTAAAAAGGCGGTGCTATATGCCGGGGAATAATAGAAATAGAAGAAATAACAGAAATAAAAAAAAGAGAAAACAATATGGATTTTACTTTGATTACACTCTTCTTTTTGTGCTTGTATTCATTGTTGGCTTTGGGCTTACAATGATTTACAGCACAAGCTCATATACAGCGCAGATTGAAGAGGGTGATCCGGAGTTTTATTTCAGAAAACAGCTTATATTTACTATAATAGGCTTTGTTTTAATGATAGTTGAAACGAAGATTTTAGATTATCATTATCTTAAGAAGCTTGCAGTTGTAATATACATAGGCGGACTTCTTTGCATGTTCCTTTTAAAGACTCCTCTTGGAATTACAAGAAATGGAGCTACCAGATGGATAAAGATTCCGGGACTGGGACAATTCCAGCCTGCGGAGCTTGTAAAGATTGGAACGATTGCCATGACCGCACTTCTTATAGTGAAAGCAGGGCAGAACATAAAGAAATTCAGGACTGTTATAGTGATATGTATAATAGCGGGTTTTGCACCGGCACTGCTTGTTTATGTGCTGTCTTCTAATATGAGCAGCGCACTTATTGTAGCACTTATCTCCGTTGTTATGACATTTGTGGCGTATCCGGGATATAAAATATATGTTGCACTGACGGGGCTGGCAGCGGTGGCTTTTAGCGCATTTTACTCATGGATAAAGAAGATGGCAGCGTCGGGAAATATGACTGGAAAATTCAGATTAAACCGTATACTTGTATGGCTTAATCCTGAGAAATACATTGATGATAAGGGATACCAGACAGTTCAGGCGTTATATGCCATAGGCTCAGGAGGTCTTTTTGGCAAGGGACTTGGCAAAAGTCTTCAGAAGCTTGGATATATCCCGGAATCACAGAATGATATGATATTCTCTGTTATATGTGAGGAGTTGGGACTTTTTGGAGCATTCTGCCTGATTGCTCTGTTTATTGTAATGTTATGGAGAATTAACCATATAGCACAGAATGCACCTGATTTGTTTGGTTCAATGCTTGCAACAGGAGTATTTGCACATATTGCCATACAGGTAATTCTGAATATAGCAGTAGTAACTAATACAATACCTAATACAGGAGTATCGCTTCCGTTTATAAGCTATGGAGGTACGGCGGCAGTATTTTTACTGCTTGAACTTGGGGTTGTATTTAATATAAGCAGTCAGATTAAGTTGGAAAGATAATGGGTAGTAAGAATAGAAACAGTGTAAACCAGAAGAAAAGACGGGGCAGAAAAAGAAAGAAAGTCCTTATTATATTTGCAGTTATTGCAACTGTTGCCGGAACACTTTTTGGTGTTACATATAAGGTGTTTGAGGCTGACACAATAGAATTTGTGGGTTCAACTCATTATTCGGATGAAGAACTTAAAAAATATATATTTGGTGGTGATTATGTTAATCTGCTATATTTCAAAATATTTGGACAAAAAGACACCAAAATACCATTTATCCAGAAATATGATGTTGAGACAGACTGGCCGGACAGGCTTTATGTAACAGTGTATGAAAAAGCAATAGTAGGTTATGTCAGGTATATGGGATGCAATATGTATTTTGACAAAGATGGAATTGTTGTGGAAAGTTCTACGGATTTATATGAGAATGTTCCAGAGATAGACGGACTTAATTTTAACTCTATTGTTATTAATACAAAGCTTGATGCGGGTAATTCCGAGATATATAACACTATTCTGGATCTCACACAGAGCTTTGACAAATATGACATTAATGTGGACAAGGTGTATTTTGATTCTTCATATAATATCACATTGTACATGGGTGATGTTAAAGTGAGCCTTGGAAGCAGCAAGGATTTTACGGACAGATTATTTGAATTAAAGCAATTATCACCTAAGTTTGGGACGCTTAAAGGAACATTGTATCTTGATGATTATAATGGCGATGAAAGTTCTATAATTTTTAAACGCGAAAAGTAAAAAAACGGTTGATATTTTAGACGAAAGATAATAATATATTATGTAGTGCAATTTTTAGATATTAAAGGAGGCAGCAACCTTGTTAGAGATAATGACTAATGACCAGGAGTCATCAGCAAAGATTATTGTTGTTGGTGTAGGTGGAGCAGGTAATAATGCAGTTAATAGAATGATAGATGAGAATATTAGTGGAGTAGAATTTATTGGTATTAATACTGATAGTCAGGCACTTACATTATGTAAAGCTCCAACTGCTATTCAGATAGGCGAAAAGCTTACTAAAGGACTTGGTGCAGGAGCACAGCCGGAAATTGGTGAGAAGGCAGCAGAAGAGAATGTTGAAGAGCTTACACAGGCAATCAAGGGCGCTGATATGGTATTCGTTACATGTGGTATGGGTGGCGGAACCGGTACAGGAGCAGCTCCTGTAGTAGCTAAGATTTCTAAGGATATGGGAATTCTTACAGTAGGTGTTGTTACTAAGCCTTTTAAGTTCGAAGCAAGAACAAGAATGGCTAATGCTGAATCAGGTATTGAGAAGCTTAAGGAGAATGTAGATACACTTATCGTTATTCCTAATGATAAGCTTTTAGAGATAGTGGACAGAAGAACAACTATGCCAGAGGCATTAAAGAAGGCTGATGAAGTGTTACAGCAGGCAGTTCAGGGAATTACAGACCTTATCAATGTACCAGGTCTTATCAACCTTGACTTTGCTGATGTTAAGACTGTTATGGTGGACAAGGGTGTTGCACATATCGGTATTGGTACAGCTACAGGTGATGACAAGGCTATTGAGGCTGTTAAGCAGGCTGTCACAAGCCCACTTCTTGAGACAACTATTGAGGGTGCATCACATGTTATTATTAACATTTCAGGTGATATCAGTCTTATCGAAGCTAACGAAGCTGCAAGTTATGTTCAGGAACTTGCTGGAGATAATGCTAATATTATTTTCGGTGCCATGTATGATGAGAGCGTTACAGATCAGGCTACAATCACTGTTATTGCAACAGGTCTTGAGGATGGTAATGTTAATAAGGCTATGGCAGGATTTGCAGGTATGGCACAGGCAACAAGACCTACTGTTAATGTAAAGCCACAGTATACATATACACAGTCAGCTAGAACATCTTCTGTATCAAATGATGCTCCACTTCCAGGACTTAAGCAGCCATCACCTGTTACACCACAGGTTAAGGACAGAGGAATTACAATTCCAACATTCTTACAGAAGAATAAAAAGTAATAATTCAATATAAGTATATTTAACACCGTCAGTCTGCTGGCGGTGTTTTTTTGTACCCACTCTGTTGTTTTGACAAATTTTGCATGGCATGTTGTATATAATTCCACCTGTAACAAGAAAACAGATTCAAAACAAGGAGGTGATAACGGATACGGTTATATATGCAGATGTTCTGTTTGGAATAAACTTCGTGGCAAACCTGTGTGTGCTGCTTATAACAGACTGGATTTTTAAATTTTCTGCCAGAATATCCAGAATGATTATTTCTGCCACTTTAGGAGCTGCATGGGCTGTCATGTGCGTGTGTATTCCACTAAGATTTGCAGTGCTTGGAAAGTTCATTACATATGGTCCGGTGACATTAATCATGGCGATGATAATGCTTTCGGGTAATGAGGACTTTAAGCATAAAACATCAAAACAATTAAAGCTTTATATGAGAAAACTGTTGAAAGCAGCTGCCGGAATGATATTTACGGCACTTTTTGCAGGTGGGATAATGCATTGGTTAAAGTACACATTTGCAGGGTATTTTATTCAAAATGTAATTCTGTCTGACAGTGAGCTTGTAATCTTTCTTACTGTGACGGTCATGGCTGTTGTCATGGTGCTTAAGGCACTTAAAACTATCAGGATAACGGATGGTTTAAAAAGACATATTGTGATTGGCGTAGCAGAACGGGAATTTGAAATGGACGCAATAATCGATACAGGCAACAGCCTTGTTGATTATATTGGAAAAAGACCGGTTACAGTGGTAGAAAGAACATATTTCAACGACATTCTCAGTGATATAGATAACTTACAGAAGCTTGGATATCATCTGATTCCATATAACAGTGTTGGAAGTTCAGGTGGGATGATGGAAATCATAACAGCAGATTATATACATATATACGAGGGAGAAAATGTTGTGAAAAGGGAGGATGCGGCTATAGGCATGTCTCCCAGGCAGATTAATAAGAATGGGGATTATCATGCTCTTTTGGGGAAGGACATGATTATGTAGAGGAATTGGAAGTTTGAAGAAAATAAAAGGATGGATAGAAATATGGTAGTAAAGGTTGCAATGGCGGATCATTTTCAGTTTAAGGTAATGCCTTCTATAAAGAATTTTTGTTTATTAAAGCAGGGCGATGTACATTATATAGGTGGAACAGATATATTACCGGCACCACTTGGGGCAAGTGAGGAGCAGGATGCAATAGAAGCACTGGGGACAGCTTCTGATGCTGAAGCAAAGCACACTTTGATAGAACATAATTTAAGGCTTGTTGTATATATAGCAAAGAAATTTGATAATACAGGGGTTGGAGTAGAGGATTTAATATCAATAGGCACAATAGGGCTTATCAAGGCAATTAATTCATATGACAAGGATAAAAATATCAAGCTTGCGACATATGCATCAAGGTGTATAGAAAATGAAATTCTTATGTATCTTAGAAGAAACAGTAAAATAAAGGCAGAAGTTTCAATAGACGAGCCATTAAATGTTGACTGGGATGGAAATGAGCTTCTGTTGTCAGATATTATAGGAACGGATGAGGATATTATATATAGGGATATTGAAACAGAGGTTGAATGTAAAATGCTTAAAAGAGCTATAAACCAGCTGCCGGAGCGTGAAAGAATAATAGTTGATTTAAGATTTGGTTTAAGCTCAGAGGATGGAGAAGAAAAGACGCAGAAAGAGGTTGCAGATATGTTAGGAATTTCACAATCGTATATTTCAAGGCTCGAAAAGAAAATAATGCGTCAGTTAAGAAAAGAAATGGTCAAAAGTTGTTGACATTTGCCCCTTCCTTATGGACAATAGTACAAGAAATATTAATGGAGTACTATAATGAGAGGTCATAAGACATTTAGAATTGATAAAATATTTGGTCTGGCTACTCTTGTCTGTATGCTGGTATTGGCTTTGATGGTTTATAATGATTTTTTTAAGTCAGTCAGTATAAGTACTGGTACAGAGAAAGAAACGCAGAATGAAACCAGAAATAATAACGGAATTGATAAAACAGAGAAAGAGAGTAAGCCTGCCAAAAACATAACTGTATGTCTGGATGCTGCGAAAGGCGGAAAAGACATGGGGCTTAGTTCCAATGGAAAGAAAGAGAAGAATATAACTCTTGATATGGCTCTTGCTGTTAAAGAAAAGCTTGATATACAAGGGATAAATGTTGTTCTTACAAGAACTTCTGATACAGATGTAACTGATGAAGCAAGAGTAAATACATGTAATAAATCATCAGCTAATATAGTTGTTTCTTTAAGAATGAATTCATACAATAACGATACTTCTGTATCGGGAGCAGAGAGTTATATTCATACTACAAAGCCTGTGGAGGCAGCAGAATTATCAAGAAAAATACTTGCAAGCCTTGAGAAATCGGTGGGTATCAAGAACCGTGGAGTAAAGGCTGGAACAGTTGCAGATGCAAAGGATAATTATTATATTAATGCCCATAGCAAATGTACAAGCACAATAATAGATATTGGCTTTATAACTAATGCATCAGATTTAAAGAAAGTAACAACTGATAAAGATAAGACAGCACAAGCCATAGCAGATGGCATAACAGATTATTTAAAACAAGCGGGGTTATATTAATGGCAGGAATTAATCAGAAGAACATAAGAAATTTTTGTATTATTGCACATATTGATCATGGTAAGTCAACACTGGCTGACAGAATTATTGAAAAAACCGGACTTCTCACATCAAGAGAAATGCAGGAACAGATTTTAGATAACATGGATCTTGAAAGAGAAAGAGGAATTACAATTAAAGCACAGACAGTAAGAACTGTATATAAGGCATCAGATGGACAGGAGTATATATTTAATCTTATTGATACTCCGGGACATGTTGACTTTAATTATGAGGTTTCAAGAGCACTTGCTGCCTGTGACGGTGCTATACTTGTAGTAGATGCGGCACAGGGGATTGAAGCACAGACACTTGCTAATGTATATCTTGCATTAGACCATGATCTTGATGTATTTCCTGTAATTAATAAGATTGACCTTCCAAGTGCGGAGCCTGAAAGAGTTATAGAAGAGATTGAGGATATTATAGGAATTGAGGCACAGGATGCGCCACTTATATCAGCCAAGAACGGAATTAATATTGAAGAGGTTCTTGAACAGATTGTAACTAAGATTCCGGCACCATCAGGAGATGCATCTGCACCACTTTCAGCACTTATATTTGATTCGTTATATGATGCATATAAGGGTGTTATTATATTTGTAAGAATTAAAGAAGGTACTGTCAAGAAGGGTACTAAGATAAGAATGATGGCAACCGGAGCAGTAGAAGAGGTTGTTGAGGTTGGATACTTCGGTGCAGGCCGCTTTATCCCATGTGATGAGCTTACAGCAGGAATGGTTGGTTATATTACAGCAAGTATCAAGAATGTAAGAGATACAAGAGTCGGTGATACAGTTACTGACAATGACAGACCGTGTGAGCAGCCGCTTCCGGGTTACAAGAAAGTTAATCCTATGGTTTACTGTGGATTATATCCGGCAGATGGCGCCAAGTATCAGGATTTACGAGATGCACTTGAAAAGCTGCAGCTTAATGACGCAGCCCTGCAGTTTGAGCCGGAGACATCTATTGCACTTGGATTTGGCTTCAGATGTGGATTCTTAGGACTTCTTCACTTAGAGATTATACAGGAACGACTTGAGAGAGAATATAATCTTGACCTTGTAACAACCGCACCGGGCGTTATATATAAGGTTCACAAGACGAATGGAGATGTAATTGACCTTACTAATCCGTCTAATATGCCGGACCCGTCTGAGATTGATTATATGGAAGAGCCTATGGTAAGTGCTGAGATTATGGTTACAACTGAATTTGTCGGACCTATTATGAAGCTTTGCCAGGAAAGGCGTGGCATATATAATGGAATGGAATATATTGAGCAGACAAGAGCACTGCTTAAGTATGACCTTCCTCTTAATGAGATTATATATGATTTCTTTGACGCGCTTAAATCCCGTTCAAGAGGTTATGCATCATTTGATTATGAGATGAAGGGCTATGAGCGCTCTAAGCTTGTCAAGCTTGATATTCTTATCAACAAAGAAGAAGTTGATGCACTTTCGTTCATTGTATTTGCAGGCAATGCTGAGGAGAGAGGTCGTAAAATGTGCGAGAAGCTAAAGGAAGAGATTCCAAGACAGCAGTTTGAGATTCCGATTCAGGCAGCTATCGGAAGCAAGGTAATTGCGAGAGAAACTGTCAAGGCACTCAGAAAAGATGTACTTGCAAAATGTTACGGTGGTGATATCTCAAGAAAGAAGAAACTTCTTGAGAAGCAGAAGGAAGGAAAGAAGCGTATGCGCCAGATTGGTAATGTAGAGATTCCACAGAAGGCGTTTATGAGCGTATTAAAGTTAGATGATGAATAAAACATATGAAAAAGGGATATATATACATATCCCTTTTTGTGTACACAAATGTATATATTGTGATTTCCTGTCTGCTCCGGCTGGTGATGCTGTAAAATATGCATACACTAGGGCACTTATTAATGAAATCAGAAATACAGCGGACAGGCAGGTAAAGGATAAGATAACATCCATATTCTTTGGCGGAGGTACTCCGTCTGTACTGCCTGATGGCTGTATAGCTGACATATTATCGGCTGTCAGGGATTGCTTTGATATTTCGGATGATGCCGAGATAACAATGGAATGTAATCCGGGAACTGTTAATGAAAGCAGGCTTTCAGAATACAGAGCCGCAGGAGTGAACAGGTTAAGCTTTGGCTTACAGTCTGCTGATAATAATGAATTAAAAATGCTTGGGCGAATACACACATTTGAACAGTTTGAAGAAAGCTTCAGACTGGCAAGGGATGCAGGCTTTAATAATATTAATGTTGACCTTATGTCGGCTATTCCGGGGCAGACTGAAGCAACTCTTGAAAATACATTTGACAAGGTGATGGCATTACAGCCGGAGCATATATCGGTGTATAGCCTTATTCTTGAGGAAGGCACTTATCTGGCTGATAATATTGATAAGTTTCCGCCGGTTCCTGATGAGGAAGAGGACAGGCGTATGTACCATATAACGAAGCAGATTCTTGAGAATGCAGGGTATGAAAGATACGAAATATCCAATTACAGCAGACCGGGCTTCGAATGCAGGCATAATCTTCTGTATTGGAACAGAGGAGAGTATTATGGCTTTGGGTGTTCGGCAGCAGGATTTACAGGGAATGAGCGGTATTCTGACATAAGGGATGTCAGGGAGTATATAGAGCTTAACGGTGATATAGGAAAACTTCATGAAAATATTGAAATTCTGACGAAAGAAGATGCAATGGAAGAATTCATGTTTCTCGGCCTTAGAAAGGTGGCAGGAGTTGATGTGAAGGATTTTCAGAACAGGTTCGGAGTTTCAATTAATGATGTCTATGCGAAAGAAACAGAGCGGAATATTAATAAAGGTCTTCTTGTAAAGCGGGGAGATATGTTAAGGCTTACTGAATATGGCATGGATATATGTAATACAGTGATGAGTGATTTTATATTAACTGATGGAGATTAAGAAAAGCAGGTGGTAGTCTGATTGTAAAGATTGTCACCTGCTTTAGTGTGTATATCAGAAATTCTTAATGAGTTTTATGTACTGCTTAGGAGTCATTCCCATAAATGTCCTGAATTCTCTCTGGAAATGTGCCTGGTCTGAATAACCAGCACCTTCGATAAAGAAGCTGTTATCACGGTCAGGGTCAGCAATTATGGCTGCAAGGACATTCTGGAATCTGTACATTTTGATAAAATCCTTCGCACCAATACCATAGACTTCGTTGTAAAGCCTTGATATATGTCTTACAGAATATTCTGATTCTGCTGATAATTCTGCAACTGTGCCGGCACCTGAATATATAAGCCTGTTAAGTTTCTCAATATTTTCAGAAACAGGGCAGAAGGTCTTGCAATCTGTAACAAATGCTTTAAAAAGTCTAATTCTGTCTTTAAAGGAGGAAGAATTGTGAAAATCCTTTATTAGCTGCATTTCATACGATTGAGAGGCTGGCTCATAACGGAATATATTATCTGTAATGTTGACGGGATAAGTCTTAATATCACAGCCTTTATTAAAGTAGCAGCCAGTGTTGTCGAATCTTATCCCGAAATAATGGTCAAATTCTTTAAGAGACAGTGTTGTAAATATGTTCTGGCATCCGATACATATGAATTCAGATATGTCATTATTATCGTTGTAACATATTATCCATTCTGTAGTGGATGATGGAATAAATGAGATGTTAAGGATGGTATTAGTTTTATCTGCTTCGTAAAAATGCATATGCTTAACTGCTTTTGTGTCTGTAAGAACATTTTTATGCATGTCAATTCCAAATGGCTGTATCATATGTTTCATAAATTGTCTCCTCTAAAAGTTTATTTATTAAAATAATATTAAGAAAAAATTAAAAAGTCAATAAAAATGTCCGATTTTTTCAATAATTATTGAAAATGGCGAGTATAATGAACAACATGAATTGAACAGTGATGTACACAAAGGCGTGTAAGCAGTTTGGGAAAACTGCCTACACGCCTTTTTTGCATTCTGTTTAATCAGGTACAGAACCTGATCAACTCTGTTACCGGCAATTAAATTAAAAAGAATTTCTGATTAGGGAGGAAATGGTTATGCAAGAGATTTTATCAGCGGTAGATGCCGAATTATTCGGTGTGTGGTTCCTTATAGGTGCAGCTCTTGTTTTCTGGATGCAGGCAGGCTTTGCAATGGTAGAAACAGGATTCACAAGAGCAAAGAATTCAGGTAACATTATTATGAAGAATCTGATGGACTTCTGTATTGGTACAGTAATGTTCGTTCTTATTGGATTCAGTTTCTTATTAGGTGAGGATTTACTTGGTTTTATTGGAAAGCCTGGTTTTGATATCTTCACAGCTTACAAAGATTTTGATTTTTCTAGTTTCGTATTTAACTTAGTATTCTGTGCTACAACAGCTACTATTGTTTCAGGTGCCATGGCTGAGAGAACAAAGTTCTTATCATATTGTGTATACTCAGCAGTTATCTCAGCACTTATCTATCCAATAGAAGCTCACTGGATCTGGGGCGGGGGCTGGCTTGCACAGTTAGGCTTCCATGATTTTGCAGGTTCTTGTTGTATTCACATGGTTGGTGGTATTTCAGCTCTTATTGGTGCTAAGATTCTTGGACCTCGTATTGGTAAGTTTGAAAAGGATGCTAATGGTAAGGTTATAAAGGTAAATGCTTTCCCAGGACACAATATTCCACTTGGTGCACTTGGTGTATTTATTCTGTGGTTTGGCTGGTATGGATTTAACGGTGCAGCAGCAACAACAATTGAAGATTTAGGCTCTATTTTCCTTACAACAACAGTTGCTCCTGCAGTAGCTACAGTAACATGTATGATATTCACATGGATAAGATATGGTAAGCCTGATGTTTCAATGTGTTTAAATGCTTCACTTGCAGGTCTTGTTGGTATAACAGCTCCTTGTGATGTAACAGATGCATTTGGTGCAACAATGATAGGTATTGTTTCTGGTCTTTTAGTAGTATTCGGCGTATGGCTTCTTGACTACAAGCTTCATGTTGATGATCCTGTAGGTGCTGTAGCAGTACATATGATGAATGGTATCTGGGGTACAATTGCTGTTGGCCTTTTTGCAACAAGCTCAGCTCCGGGATATGCAATTGCTTTAGAAGGTGGTTCAATTAAGGGCGAAGGTCTTTTCTATGGCGGTGGATTCACACAGCTTGGACTTCAGTTATTAGGATTTGTATCAGTTGCAGCATGGGCAGTTGTATGCATGGTGATTGTGTTCACAGTAATTAAGGCTACAATCGGACTCAGAGCTTCTAAGGAAGAAGAAATCAGAGGCCTTGATATTATGGAGCATGGCCTTTCAAGTGCTTATGCAGGATTTGAATTCGGTGGTATGGACTTTGTTGACGGTGATGTTGATGTAATCGGTTCAGAATCAATGGAAGCTTCTGTACCTGCTCTTGTTAAGACATCTGATGCAGGTGATGGCAAGAAGATTACCAAAGTTGAGATTCTTATGAAGCAGGAGAGATTCGAGAGATTCAAGAAGGCCATGAACGATATCGGAGTTACAGGTATGACAGTTACACAGGTTCTTGGATGTGGTACACAGAAGGGTGCTCCTGAATATTACAGAGGTGTTCCAATGGATATCCAGCTTCTTCCTAAGACACAGGTTGAGATGGTAATATCTTCAGTTCCTGTAATGGATGTTATCAATGCTACAAGAAAGGCTCTCTATACAGGTCATATCGGTGATGGTAAGATTTTTGTATATGATGTTGAGGATGTAGTAAAGGTAAGAACCGGAGAATCAGGTTATGATGCACTTCAGGGTGAAGACGATTAATATAATGATTTATTAATAAAATGTAGTAATAATAAGAATATGTAAATCGTGGAACTGGACTTTTCCGATGCTTGGACATTGGAAAAGTCCAGTTTTTAATGGCATTGTATTGATTTTAATAATGAAATAAGCATGAAATCTCACATTTATGCCTTTACTTTTGGAGATAAAGATAATAAAATATTAAGTAATATGTAGGGACGTATAATGTATATCTGATTTTATTATGTCGGGTACATTTATGCCGCCTAAATTTTCTTAAGGAGGAAATATTTATAATGGCAAGACAGAAACAGTCAATGGATGGTAATACAGCCGCAGCTCATGTAGCTTATGCTTACACAGAAGTAGCTGGTATCTATCCTATCACACCTTCAAGTCCAATGGCTGATGTAGTTGATACATGGTCAGCTCAGGGACTGAAGAACATTTTTGGTAACACTGTTAAGGTAGTAGAGATGGAGTCAGAGGCAGGTGCTGCAGGTACAGTACATGGTTCTTTAGCAACTGGTGCTTTAACTACAACATTTACAGCTTCACAGGGTCTTCTTCTTATGATTCCTAACATGTACAAGATTGCTGGAGAGCAGCTTCCATGCGTATTTGATGTATCAGCTCGTACAGTATCTACACATGCTCTTAATATCTTTGGTGATCACTCAGATGTTTACGCCTGTCGTCAGACTGGTTTCGCTATGCTTTGCGAGACTAACCCACAGGAAGTTATGGATTTAAGCCCAGTTGCACATTGTGCAGCACTTGAAGGCAAGACTCCTTTCATTAACTTCTTCGATGGATTCCGTACATCACATGAGATTCAGAAGATTGAGAAGTGGGATTATGAAGATCTTAAGGATATGTGCCCAATGGATGCAGTTGATGAATTCAGAGCACATGCACTTAATCCTAACCACCCAGCAGCCCGTGGTTCACATGAGAATGGAGATATCTTCTTCCAGCATCGTGAAGCATGTAACTCATTATATGATGAGCTTCCGAATGTTGTTGAGAAGTACATGGGTAAGGTTAATGAGAAGCTTGGTACAGACTATGATCTCTTTAACTACTACGGAGCTCCAGATGCAGACAGAGTAATCGTTGCTATGGGTTCTATCAATGATGTAGCAGAAGAAGTTATTGATTATTTAACAGCTAAGGGTGAGAAAGTCGGACTTGTTAAAGTAAGACTTTACCGTCCATGGTCATCTAAGCATCTTCTTAAGGTTATTCCTAAGACAGTTAAGAAGATGGCAGTACTTGACAGAACTAAGGAGCCAGGTTCTCTTGGTGAGCCACTTTACCTTGATGTTGCAACTACTCTTCGTGAGGCAGGACTTAACGACATTGTATTAGTAGGCGGCAGATATGGTCTTGGTTCTAAGGATACACCACCTTCATCAGTATTTGCTATTTATAAGGAACTTGAGAAGGACGAGCCTAAGAGCAGATTTACAATCGGTATTGTTGATGATGTAACTAACTTAAGCTTACCAGAAGTTAAGCCAGCTCCAATTACATCAGCTCCTGGTACAGTTGAATGTAAGTTCTGGGGTCTTGGTGGAGATGGTACAGTTGGTGCTAACAAGAATTCTACTAAGATTATTGGTGACCACACAGATAAGTACATTCAGGCATACTTCCAGTATGATTCTAAGAAGACAGGTGGTGTCACAATTTCTCATTTAAGATTTGGTGATAACCCAATTAAGAGTCCATACTATATCAATCAGGCAGACTTCGTAGCATGCCATAACCCATCATATGTTATTAAGGGTTATAAGATGGTTCAGGATGTTAAGCCAGGCGGAATCTTTATGATTAACTGCCAGTGGTCTGATGAAGAACTCAACCAGCATATGCCAGCAGAAGCTAAGCAGTATATCGCTAAGAACAATATCCAGCTTTATACTATCAATGCTATTGATAAGGCTATTGAAATTGGTATGGGTAAGAGAACTAACACAATCCTTCAGTCAGCTTTCTTCAAGCTCGCTAATGTAATGCCTATCGATAAGGCTGTTGATTACATGAAGCAGGCAGCTAAGAAGTCTTACTCTAAGAAGGGTGATGCAGTAGTAGAGATGAACTATAAGGCTATTGATGCCGGTGTTGATGCTGTACATAAGGTAGAAGTTCCAGCAGACTGGGCTACAGCTACTGATGATAAGAAGGCAGCAGACAGAACAGGTCGTCCAGCTACAGTTAAGATGGTTAACGAACTCCTTGATCCTATCGGATTAATGGATGGTGACAGCCTTCCAGTATCTGCATTCAAGGATATCGCTGATGGTCAGTTTGAAACAGGTGCTTCTGCATATGAGAAGAGAGGAACAGCAGTTATGGTTCCAGAGTGGGATCCTACAGCCTGTGTTCAGTGTAACAGCTGTGCATTTGTATGTTCACATGCTACAATTCGTCCATTTATCCTTTCAACAGATGAGGTAAATGCAGCACCTTCTAATATTAAGCTTGCAGATTCTAAGCATGCAATTGATAAGACAATGAAGTACACAATGTCAGTATCTCCATTAGATTGTATGGGATGTGGCGAGTGTGTTACTGTCTGCCCTAAGGCTGGAGAAGCTATTAAGATGGTTCCACAGGAATCTCAGGCAGACGAGCAGCCAGTATTCAACTACTTAGTAGAGAATGTTGGTAAGAAGGAGATTACTCCTGCATTAGTTAATGGTCCTATCGGATCACAGTACAACCAGCCACTTCTTGAATTCTCAGGATCATGTGCAGGTTGTGCAGAGACATCTTATGCAAGATTAATTACACAGTTATTCGGTGAGCAGATGTATATTTCTAACGCAACAGGTTGTTCTTCAATCTGGGGAAATCCAGCAGCTACATCACCTTATACAGTTAATAAGGATTCTAAGAAGGGACCAGCTTGGTCTAACTCACTTTTCGAGGATAATGCAGAGCATGGTTTCGGTATGTACTTAGGACAGAAGACTTTAAGAGATCAGCTTATTGCCCAGGTTGAGGAAATGGCTGCATCTGATAAGGCATCTGATGACTTCAAGGCAGCAGCAGCTAAGTACTTAGAGACAAAGAATGATACAAAGGCTAACACACCAGCAGCTGATGCTCTTATTGCAGAGTTAGAGAAGGCAGCTAAAGATGGTTGTCCAGTAGCTCCACAGATTTTAGCTAAGAAGAATTTCCTTGCTAAGAAGTCTGTATGGATCTTCGGTGGTGATGGATGGGCTTATGATATCGGTTTCGGTGGTCTTGATCATGTACTTGCTTCTGGTGAGAATGTTAATGTATTCGTATTCGATACAGAGATGTACTCTAATACAGGTGGACAGGCTTCTAAGGCTTCTAACATCGGTGAGGTTTGCCAGTTCGCTGCAGCAGGTAAGGAAATCGGAAAGAAGAGCCTTTCAGAAATTGCTATGACATACGGTTATGTATATGTAGCACAGATTGCTCTTGGTGCTAACCCGGCTCAGGCTGTTAAGGTTATTCAGGAAGCAGAAAGCTACAATGGACCATCACTTATCATTGGTTATGCTCCTTGTGAACTTCACGGTATTGCTAAGGGTGGTATGAACCACTGCCAGGATGAGATGAAGAAGGCTGTTAAGGCTGGTTACTGGAACCTCTTCTCATTCAACCCAGCACTTAAGGCTGAAGGAAAGAATCCATTCACACTTACATCTAAGGAAGGTGATGGAACATATCAGGATTTCCTTAATAACGAGGCTCGTTACACAAGACTTGTTAAGCCATTCCCAGAAAGAGCAGAGAGACTCTTTGCTAAGTCTGAGGAAGTTGCTAAGGAAAGATATGATCACCTTACAAAGCTTGTTGAACTTTACAAGTAATTAATATACAGCTTAATAAAGTGTATGATTGCTCCCGCAGGGCTTGTTCCTGCGGGAGTTTTTTGTGGTGGGGAGAAGATAGGAAAATTGTGGGAAGTAAGGGTGTAAAGTTAAACTTTTTGAGAGAGGGATTCGTATATATATGTAGAAGAAAAGAAAAGCTGTGGCGGATTGGACATTGAAGCAGAGTGAAGGCAGGTTGAAGTCCAAAAGGAACGAGAAAGAGAGGCGGATTGGACGTTGACGCGGTTGGGAGACAGGTTGAAGTCCAAAAGGAACGAGAAAGAGAGGTAGATTGGACGTTGAAGCGGAGTGAGCCACGGAGGAAGTCCAAAAGGAGTGAGAAATAGAGGCGGATTGGACATTGACGCGGTGGAAGCCACGGAGGAAGTCCAAAAGGAACAAGAAAGAGTAACAGGCTGATCTATGAAACGGAGAGAAGATAGGAGGTATCTTATGAAGAAGAAAGAATATAATGATACTTTATATAAATAACTTGATAATCAAACTAATATGTATTATAATTTGAAAATCAAAATAATTGGAGGCTCAAATTGAATACAAATATTATAAATAAGAAAAAGTTAATTACAAGTATTATTTTTAAGGCAATATCGCTGATTGCTTCGGTGTATGGTCTTGTATTTACGATTGACAGTATTAAGTCATTCACATTTTTTACAACGCTGTCTAATGTGGCACTTGATATTGTACTTGCAGTATTTATTGTGCTTGATGTTATACTGCTCACTAAGGGAAAGGATTATAAGAACAATGGGTTGTACATACTCAAATTCCTTATGACTCTTTCAATTACACTGACATGTCTGGTGTATATGATTATTCTTGGACCAACTTCCGAGGACGGACTGATTGGTGCATATCTTAATAAATATGCAGGAAGTCTTGGGGTACATTTAATTGGTCCGGTATTTGCGATTGCAGATTTCCTTGTGTTTGATAAGGAATTTTCGGCAAAGAAAATATATGCAATATATGCAGTTATTCCACCGCTTTGCTATGTTGCATTCGTATACATTCTGGCTGCATTGGGCGTAAGATGGTATGATACAATGACAGCACCTTATAACTTCCTTAATTATGCTGCACCAGCAGGCTGGTTTGGCTGGGATTTAAGCCAGATGGGGTCTGAATCACTAGGAATCGGAGTTGTGTATATGATTGTGGTTCTGTTGCTTATATTTATTGGAATTGGACTTTTATATCTTGCAATTAACGGAGCAGGCAGAGAAGCTAAGGCACAGAAAGCAGAACTTGTGAGCGAGTAACCGGATAGAGGTATTGAAAATGTGACTTAGAAGTTGCGATATAGAAGAACGTACAATTTATAATAGAATATAGAAGGTTAAAAATGTCCGGCATGCGATTTAAAATGAATTGCATGCCGGACATTTTACATACTTTTTCATTGTCTTACTTTATGTTATAATATCGGGCAGGAATTGAAGAAGATTAAATATAGAAAACAGGAGAAGATTATGAAAGAGAATCTTAAGAAGCTGGCTAAATACTATAAGCCGTATTTAGGCACATTTATACTTGACATGATACTGGCGATGATGTCAGCAGCGGTGGCACTTGTGATACCACTTGTTGTAAGGTTCATTACATCAAAGGTCGCATATATGAGTGCCAATGAAGCACTTTCAAGAATTATGATTATTGTTGCGGTGCTGTTTGTGCTGGTGCTTATACAGTGGGGATGTAACTACTATATATCTAATTATGGGCATGTAATGGGCGCAAAGATTGAGTACGATATGAGGGCAGAGATATTCAATCATTATCAGAAGCTGTCATATTCATTCTATGATGACCAGAAGGTTGGACAGTTATTATCAAGAATAACATCAGATTTGTTCGATATTACAGAGCTTTTGCATCATGGACCAGAGAATATAACTATTTCACTAATTAAGATAATTGGTGCATTATGCATATTAAGTTCGATTGACTTAAGACTTACGATTGCCGCATTTGTGCTGATTCCTTTTATGCTTGTGTTCGCGTATGTGCTTAACAAGCGCATGAAGAGAGCATTTAAGAGAAACAGGGTAAGAATAGGTGAGATAAATGCACAGATAGAGGACAATCTGTCTGGAATAAGGGTCGTCAAGTCATTTGCAAATGAAGATATTGAATGTGAGAAATTTAAGAAAGGCAATGACTTGTTCCTTGAATCTAAGAGAGACAGCTATCATTATATGGGAATGTACAATGCGGGACTTACTGCATTTACAACAATGATAAATGTAATTGTAATTGCAGCAGGCGGTATTGGAATTGCAAAGGGCTGGGTAAATATTACGGATTTCGTTACATTTTTACTGTATATAAATATATTTACGGAGCCGGTTAAGGTGCTTATTGATTTCACAGAGCAGTTCCAGAATGGCTATTCGGGTTACGAAAGATTCTTAGAGATTCTTTCAGTAGAGCCGGAAATAGCTGATAAGCCTGACGCAAAGGAACTTACTGATGTGAAGGGTGCAATAACATTTGAAAATGTGTCATTCAGATATAAGGACGGCGTGGACGAGGTGCTTTCGGGGGTTAATCTGTCAGTAAGACCGGGAGAATATGTTGCACTTGCAGGTCCTTCGGGAGTTGGAAAGACAACACTCTGCTCGCTTATTCCAAGATTTTATGAGGTGACGGGCGGTTCTATTAAGATTGACGGAACAGATATCAAAGATGTTACGCTTAAAAGCCTGCGTGACCATATCGGAGTTGTACAGCAGGATGTGTATCTGTTTATGGGTACAATTAAAGAGAATATAAGATATGGAAAGCCAGATGCTACAGACGAAGAAGTAATTCAAGCGGCAAAGCTTGCAAATGCGCATGATTTTATTATGAGCTTTGAGAACGGATACGACACAGATATCGGACAGCGCGGAGTCAAATTGTCAGGCGGTCAGAAGCAGAGACTGTCAATTGCAAGAGTATTCTTAAAGAATCCGCCAATTCTTATATTTGATGAGGCGACATCAGCACTTGATAATGAGAGTGAGCAGATTGTACAGGAATCACTTGAGAAGCTGGCTAAGAACAGAACCACATTTGTAATAGCACACAGACTTACAACTATTGAAAATGCGGAGGAAATCCTGATGCTTACTGACGAGGGCATCAAGGAGAGAGGAACTCACGAAGAACTTATGAAGCTTGATGGTGAGTATGCAAGAATGGTTAAGATACATAGCAGAACATAACATACCAGTTTACAATGTTTATATGCAATGCTATTATATAGGAAACGTTGGAAGGAAGATGATAATCATGGACAGAACAAGAAGATTAAGAATGAATGCGACATTAAGAGATATGGTAAGAGAGAATCATGTAAGGGTGGACGAGCTTATATATCCTGTATTTGTTACGGAGGAGAACGATGTAATACAGGAAGTGCCGTCAATGCCGGGAATATGTCAGTATTCGCTTGACCATGTTCTTGAAGAAATCGGACGTGCTGTAGAGGTTGGAATTAAGGGAATTCTGCTTTTTGGAATACCTGTACATAAAGATGAGGTCGGAAGTGAGGCGTATGACGAGAAAGGTGTTGTGTGCAGGGCAATCCGCCTTATTAAGGATGCTTATCCAGAGCTTGTTATCATGGCTGATGTGTGCCTGTGTGAGTACACATCACATGGACACTGCGGACTTGTAAAAGATGGCGTTATATTAAATGATGAGACACTGCCGCTTCTTGCAAAGGCGTCAGTTGCTTATGCAAAAGCGGGGGCAGATATAATTGCACCGAGTGACATGATGGATAAGAGAGTTGAGGCAATCAGAAATGCACTTGATGAGGCAGGACTGGTTAATATTCCTATATGTTCATACAGTGCCAAATTTGCATCAGGATATTACGGACCGTTCAGGGATGCCGCACATTCAGCACCGGAATTTGGTGACAGAAAGACATATCAGATGGATCCGGCTAATGGAAAAGAAGCGTTAAGGGAAGTTGAAGAAGACATATTAGAAGGTGCAGACATGATTATTGCAAAGCCGGCCCTCGGATATATGGACGTTATGAAAGAGATAGCGCTTAACTTCAATATTCCAATTGTCGCTTATAATGTAAGCGGTGAGTACGCGATGGTTAAGGCAGCAGCAATGAATGGCTGGATTGATGAGAAGAAGATTGTAATGGAGAATATGACAGGCTTTAAGAGAGCCGGAGCTAAGATGATAATTACATATCATGCTATAGATGTGGCAAAATGGTTAAAGGAAGAGTAACATTTTTAGCAGTATTAAATTAAGCAGGAGGAGCTGGTTTTATGAATGAAGAGATGTCAAATGATTTATATGAGAGAGCAGTAAAACATATGCCGGGTGGTGTAAACAGCCCTGTCAGGGCATACAAGGCAGTTGACAGAGTGCCAAGATTCATAGCTTCTGCCAAGGGAGACAGAATTACTGATGTAGATGGGAATGAAATGATTGACTACATATGTTCATGGGGACCGGGAATATTAGGCCATGCACATGACAGAGTAATTGCAAAGGTTAAGGAAGCTGCGGAAGCAGGCCTTACATATGGTGCACCAACCAAGAGAGAAGTTGAGATGGCAGAGCTTATATATGAGCTTATTCCTACAATGGAGGTGAGCCGTCTTGTAAGTTCAGGAACAGAAGCCGTTATGAGCGCAATCCGTGTGGCAAGAGGCTACACCAGAAGAGATAAGATAATTAAGTTCAGAGGCTGTTATCATGGACATTCTGACGGACTTTTAGTAAAAGCCGGTTCAGCAGCACTTACAACATCAGTTCCGGACAGTGCAGGAGTTCCTGCGGATTACACTAAGAATACACTTGTAGCAGAGTACAATGACTGCGATTCTGTGAAAGAGCTTTTTGATAACAATAAAGATGAAATAGCTGCGGTAATAGTCGAACCAGTTGCAGCTAACATGGGAGTTGTGCTTCCAAGACATGGATTTCTTGAATTCTTAAGAGACATAACTAAGGAAAATGGAAGTCTTCTTATATTTGATGAGGTAATAACAGGCTTCAGACTTTCAATTGGCGGAGCACAGGAGTACTTTAACATAAAGCCAGATCTTACAACTCTTGGAAAGATTGTAGGTGGGGGTATGCCAGTCGGCGCATATGGCGGACGAGCTGACATTATGCGAATGGTAAGTCCTGACGGTCCTGTATATCAGGCAGGAACATTGTCAGGCAATCCAATTGCAACAGCAGCAGGCTTAGAGACTTTAAGAATCTTAAGAGATAATAAGGACATATACGACAGACTTGAGACTAAGACAAAGCGTATTGCTGACAGTGTAAGAAAATGTGGAGCCGGAAGGGTATCGGTTAATCAGATTGGTTCACTTATGAGTATATTCTTTACACCAGATGCAGTTGAAGATTATGACAGTGCAGTAAAGTCAGACACTAAGAAGTATGCAGAATACTTTGGACATATGCTTGATAACGGAATATACATTGCACCATCACAGTTTGAGGCAATGTTCGTATCAGACGCACACACTAATGAGGATATCAACCGTACAATAGAGGTTATGGAAGAATTCTTCAGGAAATAATTCGGATAATAAGTGGGAATACAGATGCAGTTAGGATATGTAGGAATTAATTATAAGAATACAGACCTTTCAGTAAGGGACAAGATTACATTCACAGACAGCGGGATAGCAGACTTTATGCAACAGGCAGAGGAAGCAGGTGTGAAACAGTGCATGTGCCTTTCAACATGCAACAGATGCGAAGTGTTTTATTTGTATGAGGATGAAACATTTGTACAAGTAATGTCCGATTTATTCAATGATTATTTTGGACTTACTGATACTAAATTAGCCGGTGTCAAATGTGGTGAAGAAGCACTGGTATATCTGTTTTGCATAGCCGCCGGACTTGAAAGCATGGTGCTTGGAGAGGATCAGATACTAGGCCAGTTAAAGGATGCGGCAGACCTTTCAAGAACGCTTGGACACAGCGGGAAAGAACTTAATTATATAGTAAGAGAAGCGGTAAGCTGTGCAAAGCGGATTAAGACAGAGTACAAGGTAAGTGAAAAACCAGTATCTGTATGCTATGTCGGTATTCAGGAGTTAGACAGAGTATGTGGTATATCAGGAAAGCACGCGCTTGTTATAGGAAGCGGCAAAACAGCAGCTCTTGCCATAAGATATCTGGCAGAATATGGCGCTGATGTAACAGTGTGTTCAAGAACTTATCAGCATGCGAAGGCGTTGCTTAAGGAGTTTTCACAGATTGAGGTTATTGCATATGATAAGAAAACAGAAGCACTTAAAAGCAGTGATATAGTTGTCTCAGCGACTTCATCACCTCATCTGGTGATTAAATGTGCTGAATTATCAGGGGGTAAAAAGATGACACTTCTTGATCTTGCTGCACCAAGAGATATAGAAAAATCGGCAGGTGACATTTTTGGAGTTACTCTTATTGACCTTGACAGGATAGGTGGGATTGTGAAGTCTAATCAGAATGAGAGGGCACATTTGTTAAAAGAAAGCCAGTGCGTGATTGATGAATATATAGCGGAAACAAAGAAATGGCTCACATCAAGCAGAATGGATACAACTATCCAGTCGCTTGGCAAAAAATGTGATGAGATAGTACAGGATAGCTATGATTATCTTAACCGCAAGATTGACCTTTCAGACCATGACAGGGTAATCTTAAAGAAGATTCTTAAGTCGTCATTACACAGATTGTTAAAAGAACCGATTGAAGAATTGAAAAATGTGGAAGAAAATGAACAGCAGCAGTATAAAGACATGGTGGAGAGACTGTTTGGCTTGTAGGGAGGATTATGCATTACAGAATAGGAACGAGAGGTTCGAAGCTGGCACTTGTCCAGTCGGAATATGTTAAGAGAAGAATGGAAGAGGCGTATCCTGAGGATACATTTGAACTTGTTATAATTAAGACAACAGGCGACAAGGTTACGGATAAGCCACTTGCTGCGATTGGAACTAAGGGGTTTTTTGTAAAGGAGATTGAGGAAGCGCTTCTTTCAGGCAGCATTGATATGGCGGTTCACAGCATGAAGGATATGCCGGCTGAATGTGCGGCTGGACTTACATTTGCAAAGGCGTGGAAACGAGAGGATTGCAGAGATGTACTTATATTAAAGACTGCAGGAAGTTTTTCAGAACTTCCTTCTGGTGCGGTTATAGGTACTGGGAGCCTCAGGCGTGCATGCCAGCTTGCAATGCTGCGTCCTGATATCCAGTTTACTGCTATCAGGGGAAATGTTGATACAAGAATTAACAAACTTATGGACGATTCATACGGACTTGATGGAATTGTGCTTGCGGCAGCAGGACTTAACAGACTTGGCAGATCATCTGAGATAACAGAGTATCTTGACCCGGAGGTCGTTATTCCGGCACCGGCACAGGGAGTTCTTGCGATTGAGACTGCAGAGGTGAATACAGAACTTCTTGATAAGATAAATGCTTTGTCAGATGATAATTCTGATAGAGAAGCTGTTGCTGAAAGAACATTTTTAAGATTAACAGGCGGCGGCTGTCATGCCCCGGTTGGCGCACACTGTGTGACAAAGGATAACGGTGACCTTCGAATGGTTGTGTTATTTGGTAATGATGATTGCAGCAGGATTCTTAGAATTGAGGTTACAGGAACTGACAGCGAGGCGGTTGGCCACGAAGCAGCCCGTATGCTTGGATTGGAGTAGATTGTGGGTAAATACATATATACATATATTGAAAACGGACAGATGTACGATAAAAGCCCTTCCTTTGCAGAATTACTTGCAAAGGAGGGGCTTTCCTGCGAAAAAATAGTGACTGGCAGGATTGGTTATATTCGTGTGGAGAATCTTTTGGAAAAGATAAAAGATGCACAGTGGCTTGTGTTTACAAGTAAAAATGCTGTGGCTGGGTTTGCTTATAATATGGGGAAGATGGCTTGTGAAGGCGAGCCGGATTGTGATGGTGTGTTGAATGGAGACAGTGTTGAAGCTTTTGGTGTGAGGAGCGGGTTTCCTGACGGTATTAAGATTGCGGTAGTCGGCAATAAAACTAAAGAAGCTCTAAGAACGGCATGCGGTTTTGAGGCAGACTTTGTATCATATAAATCTACAGGCTTGGAACTTGGAAGGAGTCTGATGAATATTGCAGCCGGCAAGATTGTATATCTGTGTGCCGAAGTCACAAGCGGTTCACTTGAGGAAGCTATGAAGGAGTATGAAAACTTAATTAAGATTCCAGTATATAGGAATGAATATGTTGATACATATGCAGAGTACGAAATGAAAGATATCAGTGATGTCTCAGGAATAGCTGTTACCAGTGGCAGCAGCGGTGAGAGAATAAAATGGCTGATTGACAGGCTTGGTGAGTCAGGTGAAGTCCCAGTGTTCAGCATTGGCCCTGCCTGCAGCAGAAAGCTTTTTGAGGCGGGCGTGAAAAAGAATAGGATAATTGAAGCTTGTGAGCATAGCTATAGCGGGCTGGTGGAAGCGATTAAGAAGTCAGCGGGGAAGCCGGAAGCGGGAATTGGACGTTAGAGCAGAGAGCGGCACGGATGAAGTCCAAAACTGGGAAGCCGGAAGCGGGAATTGGACGTTAGAGCAGAGTGAGGCACGGAAGAAGTCCAAAACTGGGAAGCCGGAGGAGTGGATTGGACGTTGAAGCAGAGTGAGGCAAGGAAGAAGTCCAAAACCGGGAAGCTGGAAGCGTGGATTGGACGTTGAAGCAGAGTGAGACACGGAGGAAGTCCAAAATCGGGAGTCCGGGAACGTGGATTGGACGTTAGAGCAGCAAAAGGCACGGAAGAAGTCCAAAACCGGGAAGCCGGAGAAGTGAATTGGACGTTAGAGCAGCGGAAGGCACGGAAGAAGTCCAAAACTGGGAAGCCAGAAACGAGAATAAAGAAAAATAAAAAAGTACTGTACAAATCAGAATCATTGTCCTATAATAACATATAAAAATAGTATGTTTATGTACTGCATATACATAACACCTGATTCATGAATTGATATTAGAAAATGTGGAATAATACCACAAGAAAAGAGGATTGTATGGGAAAGATATATAAATCAGCAGCAGATTTAATAGGTAACACACCACTTGTAGAAGTCGGACATATTGAAGAGAAGTTTGGACTTAAGGCAAGAGTACTTGTTAAGCTTGAATATTTTAATGCAACAGGAAGCGTTAAGGACAGAGTTGCAAAGGCAATGATTGAAGATGCAGAGAAGAAAGGAATTCTTAAGCCGGGCGCAACAATTATTGAGCCTACATCAGGCAATACAGGAATCGGACTTGCTGCCATTGCAACAGCAAAGGGCTACAGAACAATAATAGTTCTTCCAGAGACTATGAGTGTCGAAAGAAGAAATATTATCAAGGCATATGGTGCAGAGATTGTACTTACTCCGGGTTATAAAGGAATGACAGGTGCTATTGCGAAGGCAGAAGAATTAAAGAATGAGATTGAAGGCAGCATGATTGCAGGACAGTTTGTTAATCCTGCTAACCCGGATGCACACAGAAGAACAACTGGTCCAGAGATATGGAATGATACGGATGGAGAAGTTGACGCATTTGTTGCAGGTGTTGGTACAGGAGGAACAATTACAGGTGTTGGTGAATATCTTAAGTCTAAGAATGACAAGATTGAGATAATTGCAGTTGAGCCTGCAACTTCACCGGTACTTTCACAGGGCAAGCCAGGACCACATAAGATTCAGGGAATTGGAGCAGGTTTTGTTCCAGAAATTCTTAACACTAAGATATATGACAGCGTAGTTCCAATCGATAATGATGACGCATTCGAGTATGCCAGATTGATATCACACACAGAGGGAATTCTGGTTGGAATATCGGCAGGTGCAGCACTTTACGCAGCAATCGAGTGGGCTAAGAAACCAGAGAACGAAGGTAAGACAATCGTTGCACTGCTTCCAGACAGCGGCGACAGATATTACTCAACATCACTTTTTGAGAACTAATAGCAGAATAAATGTGTCAAATGTGGACATTCTATAAGGGCAGGGCGTAAGTCCTGCCCTTTTCGTGCTTTGACAGGGTTAGTGAAATTGAGAGTTGATTCAGAGTGCGGTTGAAAATGTGCAGGTGAAAGGAGTAAGTATGACTGATTTTACAACTAACATAGACATGAATGTCCGCATGATGAATGAAAAGTTAAGAGTGGACAGGAATTTTGACATTCTGCAAAGAGATGTATTAATAGGTGGGAAGAGAACACATTTTTATTTTATAGATGGATTCGTACAGGAAGAAACAATTGAAAAACTGGTGCAGTTTTTTTATTCATTGAAAGAATCGGACATAAAGGATATAGATACATTCTTAGAAGTCGGAATGCCATATACAGAGATTGAAAAAAACGGACATTACGACGAGGTGGAGAAGGCATTTCTTTCAGGACAGACAGTCATGATAATAGATGGCTTTGATGAATGTATACTTATTGACTGCCGTACTTATCCGATGCGTTCAGTTACAGAGCCTTACAAAGACAAGGTTCTGCGTGGCTCAAGAGACGGATTTGTTGAGACACTTGTGTGCAATGCGGCACTTTTAAGAAGAAGAATAAGGGATAGCCGCTTTTCAATGGAAATGTATACTGTAGGGGAACGCTCCAGGACAGATGTTGCTGTGTGCTATATTGATGATAAGGTTGATAAGAAGCTGCTTGAAAGAATTGAGAATCTGATAAGCAGCATAGAGGTTGAGGCGCTCACTATGAATATAGAGAGCCTTGCGGAATGTATGTTTAAGGGAAAATGGATTAATCCGTTTCCTAAGTATAAATATTCCGAAAGACCCGATACCGCTGCAGCAGCACTTTTTGATGGAAATATAGTTATTATGGTAGATACATCACCTGCAGTAATGATAATTCCAACAAATGTATTTGATATAATAGAAGAAGCAGATGATTTTAATTTTTCGCCAATGATAGGAACTTATATAAGACTGTCGAGGTTCTTCTTTACATTGCTTACGGTTTTTCTTACACCTGTATGGCTTTTGCTTGAGAGCAATCCACAGTGGGTGCCTGAATGGCTGAAATTCATAACGATAAGTGAGAATATAACGGTTCCGGTTATATTGCAGCTTTTTATTCTTGAACTTGCAGTTGACGGGCTTAAGCTGGCGGCGGTCAATACGCCAGGAATGCTGTCGACACCTTTGAGTATTCTTGCAGGTATTGTTGTGGGAGAATACGCTGTGGAGTCCGGGTGGTTTAATTCAGAATCGCTTCTTTATATGGCAGTTGTAACGGTTGGAACTTACTCACAGGCAAGTTTTGAGATGGGATATGCATTAAAATTCATAAGAATAGTCAATCTGATTCTGGTGCAGTTCTTTGGAAGAATCGGACTTCTGGCAGGAGCCATATTTGCGATAGTGCTTGTATGCTTTAACAGGACAATATCAGGGAAAAGCTACATTTATCCGGTGATACCTTTTAACAGCCAGATGTTTAAAAGAAAAATTCTTCGGGTACGACTGCCACACAAAATAAAAAATAACTAGCAATATATGGCGTATTAAGTGTTAAAATATGACTTAACACGCCATATATTGCTAATTAATTGCAAATGTGATACAATACAAAAAACATTTGAATAAGATATATAAGATATATAAGATTTATGGATTTGGAGATGTTTAATTATGATTAGTGATTATGAGGAAGTTGTTATCAGGTTTAAGGCATATAGGATAAGTTATCCATTAACACAGAAAGAACTTTCGGATAAATCAGGCGTTTCATTAAGAAGTATTACTCGGTTTGAAAGTGGAGAAGATATAAGTCTTGTTAATTTTATGAAATTAATGAATGCGATGGAGCTTATGAATAATTTCGTGAATGTGATACCAGATATGAACAACCGGCCATCATCTTATTTGAAAAATGTTAAAACAAGGCAGAGAGCATCTGCAAAAAGAAAAGCAGATACTGGATTTAAATGGGGGGAAGATGAATGATAAATACAGCGGAGGTAATGCTTTGGGGCACAAGAATTGGAATAATTCATATGAATGAAGCAAATGGGGTTGTTGCATTTGAATATGATAAAGATTTTTTAAAGAGTAATATTGAGGTATCACCTATACATATGCCATTATCAGAAAGAGTGTATGAATTTCCGGAACTTGCAAGGACAGCATTTCATGGAGCACCTGGATTGGTAGCGGATTCACTTCCAGATAAATTTGGTAATAAAATTATAGACAGATGGCTGGCTGAGCAGGGAAAATCAATTAGTGAATTTAATGTTATAGACAGACTGTGCTATACAGGAAAAAGAGGTATGGGTGCATTAGAATATATACCAGCAACAAGTCCGTTTGACAGTACAATAGAGGATGTTAATATATCGAAAATGGTAGAGTTTGCATCTGATGTATTATCTGATAGAAAAGATAAGCTGATTAATCTGAAAGATAATGCTGGATATAGCCAGCTTGTGCTATTGGGAACATCTGCAGGTGGTGCAAGAGCAAAGGCGCTGATTGCATGGAATGAAGATACGGGAGAAATAAAAAGTGGACAGATTAATGCTGGTGATGGATTTGAATACTGGCTTATGAAGTTTGATGGAGTATCTAAAAATGGGGATCATAATCTGGAAGATTCAGTAGAATATACAAGAATAGAATACGGATATTATCTTATGGCAAAAGCAGCGGGGGTAATTATGAATGAATGCCGTCTGCTTGAAGATGCCGGATATGCACATTTTATAACTAAACGTTTCGATAGGAACAATAATAAAAAAATTCATATGCAGACATTAGGAGCAATTTCACATATAGATTACAATATTCCGGGATTATGCAGTTATGAACAGGCAGCATATTATATGAATAGACTAGGTATACCATATTCAGATGTGGAACAATTTTATAGAAGAATGGTTTTTAATGTTATTCTGATTAATCAGGATGATCATGTAAAAAATGTTTCTTTTCTGATGGATAAGAATGGTGTCTGGAGATTGTCACCAGTATATGATGTCACATTTGCATATGACAGCAGCAATATGTGGTTGAAAGCACATCAGATGCTTATTAATGGAAAAAGTTCAGATATAAGTTATGATGATTTGATAAAATGTGGAATAAACATGGGAGTAAGCAAGAGAAAATGTGATGCAATAATATCGTATATAGAAGATGTTGCAAAAAGATTTTCGGATTATATGGATATGGCAGGTGTCAGGGAGAAAACCTGTCAGATTATGAATGACATTATAATTAGCAATAATATTAGAAAAACAGGAGATTAATCATGGAAAAAACAAACGAGAAAAAAGATTTTTTACAGAAAACATGGGTGGTGTGCGCCCTTGCACTTGTGTGTACATTCCTTTGGGGAAGCGCATCGCCTTGTATCAAATTAGGATATGCGCTGTTTAAGATACCGTCAAGTGAAACATGGACACAGGTATTATTTGCAGGAACAAGATTTGTTTTTGCAGGAGTGCTTACAATCTTAATTGGAAGTATTCTTAACAGAAAAATGCTGCTTCCAACGAAATCAAGTGTACCAAACATTTTAAAACTGGCAATGTTCCAGACAATTCTGCAGTACATATTCTTCTATATCGGACTTGCACACAACAGCGGAGTAAAGGCGTCAATAATTAACGGTTCTAACACATTTTTCGTAATACTTGTATCGACAATTATATTCAGACAGGAAAAGCTGAATCTGAAGAAAATTATCGGCTGTGTGATTGGTTTTGCAGGTGTTATCGTAGTCAGCATGAATGGACAGAAAATCGACATGAATTTAAGTATTATGGGTGACGGAAGTCTGTTCTTATGTGCGTTGTCATATGCATTTTCATCATGCCTTATGAAGAACTATTCAAAGAAAGATAATCCGGTAATGTTGAGTGGTTATCAGTTCATATTCGGTGGAATAGTAATGATTATATTAGGACTTGTGATGGGCGGTAGAATTACACACGTGTCAGTATCAGCAATACTAATGCTATTCTATCTCGCATGCATATCAGCTGTAGCCTACTCAATATGGGGAATACTGTTAAAGCACAACCCGGTATCCAAAGTGGCAATCTTCGGATTCACCAACCCTGTATTCGGAGTACTTCTTTCAGCATGGTGGCTTGGAGAGGGAAGCAGGGAGCTTGGAATAAATGCACTTATAGCGTTGGTATTAGTGTGCATAGGAATATGTATAGTTAATGTGAAGGGGAAGAAAGCAGAGTAGATAAAAAAGACCGGTTCAGTTAATGCCTGAACTGGTCTTTTTCATCATTATCTTAAAGCCTCTTTTACAGCTTCCGCAGCTTCATGTAGGGAAACTGCCTTTTCTTCATTAAGCTTATCAATAGGAGCTTTAGATATAAGCTTGCCAAGATGTCCAATCTGAGCCTTAACATTCTTTTTCTTATCCTTCTCCCAGACCTTTTTATTGGCGGCAAGTGCGTTGTTAGCCTCGTTAAGAGTCCGTACAGCATCTTCCCTTATATCAATAAATCTCTGGTATGCTTCATCCTGCTTGCTGTAGACTTCGGCTTCCCAGCGGGCTTTTGCAATCTCTTCTTCGGTCATGTTAGAGCTTGAAGTAATAGTAATGCTCTGTTCCCTTCCGGTACCTAAATCCTTTGCAGATACATTGACAATACCATTAACATCAATGTCAAATGTTACTTCAATCTGTGGGACTCCTGCCATCGCACGCTTAATACCGTTAAGACGGAAGTTGCCAAGCAGTTTATTGTCTCTTGTAAACTTTCGTTCACCCTGAAAAACCTTGATATCAACGGATGTCTGGAAATTGCCGGCAGTAGTAAATATCTGGCTGTGTCTTGTAGGAATGGTAGTG
This sequence comes from [Eubacterium] eligens ATCC 27750, assembly GCF_000146185.1. Lineage (NCBI taxonomy): Bacteria > Bacillati > Bacillota > Clostridia > Lachnospirales > Lachnospiraceae > Lachnospira > Lachnospira eligens. The sequence goes on from NC_012778.1 coordinate 766,590, forward strand.
TTTCTTTCAATAAGCCTGCTTGCAATTCCACCCATAGTCTCAATAGAAAGAGACATTGGAGTTACATCCATAAGTATGATTTCAGAAGCAGCAGAACCGGCCTGAAGCTGGTTTCCAAGCTTGCCACCCTGAACGGCAGCACCAAGGGCTACACATTCATCAGGATTAAGATTTCTTGATGGCTCTTTTCCCATAAGCTGTCTTACTTTATCAGCAACAGCAGGGATTCTTGTAGAACCACCAACCAATAAAACCATATTAATGTCTGTCTTGGAAAGACCTGCATCATGCAGTGCATTCTCAACAGGTGTGATTGTTCTGTCTACAAGGTCAGCAGTAAGCTCATCAAATGTCTGTCTTGATAAAGTGATATCAATGTGGTGCGGTCCGTCCTTAGACATAGCGATAAAAGGAAGATTAATATTAGTTGTCACAGAAGAAGACAGCTCCTTCTTTGCTTTCTCAGCTTCTTCTCTTAAACGCTGCATTGCAGAGACGTCCTTTGAAAGATTGATACCGTCACTTAGCTTAAACTGCTCGACAAGATAATTAACTATTCTTTCATCGAAATCATCACCACCTAAGTGATTGTCACCTGAAGTTGCAAGAACTTCAATGACATTATCACCGATATCGATAACAGATACATCAAAAGTTCCACCACCTAAATCATACACAAGAACCTTCTGTGCCATACCATTGTCAAGTCCGTACGCGAGAGCGGCAGAAGTAGGCTCGTTGATAATTCTTAATATGTTAAGCCCGGCAATCTTACCGGCATCTTTAGTAGCCTGTCTTTGTGCGTCAGTAAAATAGGCAGGCACAGTTACAACAGCGTCTGTCACAGGCTGTCCTAAGAAATCCTCGGCATCCTCCTTTAACTTCATAAGTATAAATGCAGAGATTTCCTGTGGAGTATAATACTTTCCGTCAATCTTCTTGCGATAGTCCGTACCCATGTGTCTCTTGATAGAGAATATAGTTCTGTCAGAGTTGACGGCAGCCTGTCTCTTGGCGGCATCACCAACAATACGTTCCTTTGATTTCGTAAAGGCTACAACAGAAGGAGTTGTGCGGTAGCCTTCTTTGTTGGTGATGACAGTAGGCGTATCACCTTCAATAACAGCCACACAGCTGTTAGTTGTTCCTAAATCAATTCCTATAACAGTTCCCATAATAAACTCCATTCAATATATTGATATATTTATTTTACCATATAAAATACATTTGACTATTAAGAAAAAAATAAAAATAAGAAAAAATTAATAAATTGGGGTTTTGCTTGATGATATATATTTTAATATGTTAAAATAAATCCTATTGAAAAGATGAGGAGAATATATTATGGCAGGTTCAGTGTTTGGAAATATATTTAAGATATCAACATGGGGAGAGTCGCATGGAGAGGGACTTGGAGTTGTAATTGACGGGTGTCCTGCAGGTCTGCCTCTTTGTGAGAAAGATATTCAGGAGCAGTTAGACAGAAGAAAACCAGGTCAGTCAAAGTTTACTACACCAAGAAAGGAAGATGATGAAGTACATATTCTTTCAGGTGTATTTGAAGGCAAGACTACCGGGACTCCAATATCACTTGCCGTATATAATAAGACACAGAGGTCTGCTGACTATTCAGAGATAGCTAATTATTACAGACCGGGACATGCTGATTATACATTTGACGAGAAATTCGGATTCAGGGATTACAGAGGCGGAGGAAGAAGTTCTGGAAGAGAAACTATCGGAAGAGTTGCAGCCGGTGCAATCGCTATGAAGATTCTTAAAGAGCTTGGAATTAATATTACAGCATATGCTAAAGAAATCGGTGGAATTGGCATTGATTATGATAAGTTTGATATAGCTGAAAGAGATAATAACGCATTTAACATGCCTGATAAGGAAGCTGCAGAGAAGGTTAAGGCTTTTGCAGAGAGCAAGATGTCAGTTGGAGATTCAATCGGTGGTGTCATTGAATGCAGGGTTACAGGCATGATGACTGGAATTGGCAATCCTACATTTGAAAAGCTAGATGCTAATCTTGCTAAGGCAATAATGTCAATCGGGGCTGTCAAAGGCTTTGAGATTGGAGACGGGTTTGAAGCGGCTAAAGTTACAGGAAAGTATAATAATGATGAATTCGTAATGAAGGATGGCAGGGTTGGTAAGCTGACTAATCACAGCGGCGGAGTGCTTGGCGGAATAAGCGACGGTGATGAGATTGTGTTCAGGGCAGCGGTAAAACCGACACCTTCAATTAGTGCATTGCAGGAAACTGTTAATAAGCAGGGCGAGGATATCGAGGTTTCAATCAAAGGAAGACATGACCCGATGATAGTTCCAAGAGCAGTTGTTGTGGTTGAAGCTATGACAGCACTTACACTTGTTGACCTGATATTTGACAATATGACGGCTAGAATGGACAGAGTTAAAGAGTTTTATAGAAAATAAAAGGAGCAGATATGTATAAAATTTTAAAGACAGATGGCAGGGCAAAAAGAGCAGAGTTCACAACAGTACATGGAACTGTGCAGACACCTGTATTTATGAATGTCGGAACAGTTGCGGCCATTAAAGGCGCAGTTGCGACAACTGATTTACAGCAGATAGGAACGCAGATAGAATTATCTAACACTTACCATCTTCATGTAAGACCGGGAGATAAGATTATTAAGCAGCTTGGAGGACTTCATAAGTTCATGAACTGGGATAAACCGATTCTTACAGATTCAGGTGGATTTCAGGTGTTTTCACTTGCAGGACTCCGTAAGATTAAAGAAGAAGGCGTTACTTTCCAGTCACATATTGACGGACATAAGATATTCATGGGACCAGAGGAAAGCATGCAGATACAGTCTAATCTTGGTTCAACAATCGCAATGGCATTTGACGAATGTGCGCCGGCAAAGGCTGACAGAAAATATATCCAGAATTCTGTTGACAGAACATACCGCTGGTTAGAGCGTTGCAAGAAAGAGATGGCAAGACTGAACTCACTTCCTGATACGGTTAATCCTGATCAGATGCTTTTCGGTATCGATCAGGGTGGTGTGTTCAATGATATAAGAATTGACCATGCTAAGAGAATATCAGAGTTAGACCTTGACGGTTATGCAGTAGGCGGACTTGCCGTAGGTGAAACACATGAGGAAATGTATGATGTACTCGATAATGTAGTGCCATATCTTCCACAGGATAAGCCGACATACCTTATGGGTGTTGGAACACCAGCCAATATTCTTGAGTCAGTAGACAGAGGAATTGATTTCTTCGACTGCGTATATCCTTCAAGAAATGGCCGTCACGGACATGTATATACTAAGTTTGGAAAGATTAATCTTTTTAATGCAAAGTATGAAACAGATACAGCACCAATTGAAGAAGGCTGTGGATGTCCATGCTGTCAGAATTATTCAAGAGCATATGTAAGGCATCTTCTTAAGGCTAAGGAAATGCTTGGTATGCGTCTGTGCGTTCTTCATAATCTTTACTACTACAACCATCTTATGACAGACATAAGAGCTGCGATTGAAGAAGGAAGATATGCAGGCTTCAAGGAAGAGGCATTATATCAGATGAAGACATATGATAAGCAGTAATGCTGTATGTTTATAAATATTTTGTTAAAAATACATTTTGAGGTAGACAAGCAGCTCTCAATTATGTATTATATGTTAAGTTTGAAAGAGACATTTTTAAGGAGGAGTATCAATGAATATTGCTATCATAGTTTTTTATGTCGTAATTATTGGTGCAATGATGTATTTCATGGCAATCAAGCCACAGAAGAAGGAACAGAAGCGTCAGCAGGAACTTATGGATTCTATGGAAATCGGTGATTATGTTCTTACAACAAGCGGTTTCTATGGTGTTCTTATCGATATATCAGATGATGATGTAATTGTTGAATTCGGTAACAACAAGAATTGCCGTATTTCAATGCAGAAGAAGGCAATTGCTCAGGTTGAGAAGCCATCAGACAGCACATCAGCAGAATAATTAAAGGCAATTAATTAAAGCAGGGTTCCGGGTCAGACACATTTGTCTGGTCAGGAATCCTTTTTTTATTGAAAATGTTGTGCAAATGTTATATCATATTAAATTGAATTATCATATGAAAAAGGGGTAAAGGTTTATGGAAAGCAGAATAACTTTAATTCCAGGTGATGGAATAGGACCAGAAATCGTCAGAGAGGCTGTGAAAGTGCTTGACAGTGTGGCTGACAAATACGGTCACAAGTTCGATTATACCAAGATTCTTATGGGTGGATGCTCAATTGATGAGTATGGCGTTCCACTTACAGATGAAGCAGTAGCAACAGCTAAAGCATCTGATGCTGTACTTCTTGGAGCAGTTGGAGGCAATGTGGGTAATTCCAAGTGGTATGATGTTGCACCTAATTTAAGACCAGAAGCGGGACTTTTAAAGATTCGTAAGGAATTAGGACTTTTTGCTAATTTACGTCCGGCATATCTTTATGATGAACTTAAGGCAGCGTGTCCATTGAAGGAAGAAATAATCGGTGATGGATTTGATATGGTAATTATGAGAGAGCTTACAGGCGGCCTTTACTTTGGTAATAGATATACTAAGGAAATTGACGGATTGGAGACAGCCGTTGATACACTTACATACAACGAAGAAGAAATCAGAAGAATTGCAATTAAGGGATTTGAGATTGCAATGAAGAGAAGAAAGAAAGTAACAAGCGTTGATAAGGCAAATGTTCTTGATTCTTCAAGACTCTGGAGAAAGATTGTACATGAGGTTGCAAAGGATTATCCGGAAGTTGAAGTTTCAGACATGCTTGTAGATAACTGTGCTATGCAGCTTGTTATGAATCCTGGACAGTTCGATGTTATTCTTACTGAGAACATGTTTGGAGACATATTATCAGATGAGGCAAGTATGATAACAGGTTCAATCGGAATGTTATCAAGTGCAAGCCTTAATAAGACTAAGTTAGGTCTTTATGAGCCAAGCCATGGTTCAGCACCTGATATTGCAGGAAAGAATGTTGCTAATCCAATTGCTACAATTCTCAGTGCAGCCATGATGTTAAGATATTCACTTGATCTTGACAAGGAAGCAGATGCTATTGAAGCAGCAGTTGCAACTGTTTTAAAGGAAGGCTACAGAACAACTGATATTATGTCAGAAGGATGCACACTTGTAGGAACTGATAAGATGGGCGACTTAATCGCAGAGAGAGTTTAATACATTTAAATAATACATATTAAGGAGATAAGCTATGATAAGTGATAACGCCAGAAGTGGTATGCAGCAGGCACCTGCACGAAGCCTTTTTAATGCACTTGGCTTCACAGCAGAAGAGATGAAGAAACCTATGATTGGTATTGTAAGCTCTTATAATGAGATTGTACCAGGTCATATGAATATTGATAAGATTGTCAATGCAGTTAAATTAGGAGTTGCTGAGGCAGGCGGTGTGCCTGTAGTATTCCCTGCTATTGCAGTATGCGATGGTATTGCAATGGGACATGTCGGAATGAAATATTCTTTAGTAACAAGAGATTTAATTGCAGATTCAACAGAGTGTATGGCAATTGCACATCAGTTTGACGGACTTGTAATGGTTCCTAACTGTGATAAGAATGTTCCAGGACTTTTAATGGCAGCAGCAAGACTTAATCTTCCAACTGTATTCGTATCAGGCGGACCAATGCTTGCAGGTCATGTTAAGGGTAAGAAGAGAAGCCTTTCTTCAATGTTTGAGGCTGTTGGTTCATATGCAGCAGGAACAATGACAGAGGAAGATGTACTTGAGTTTGAGGAAAAGGTATGCCCAACATGTGGTTCATGTTCAGGCATGTACACAGCCAATTCAATGAACTGCCTTACAGAGGCACTTGGTATGGGACTTCGCGGCAATGGTACAATTCCAGCCGTATATTCAGAGAGAATCAAGCTTGCAAAGCACGCAGGCATGGCTGTTATGGATATGGTTAATAAGGGAATCACAGCAAGAGATATCATCACTAAGGATTCTATTATGAATGCCCTTACAGTAGATATGGCACTTGGATGTTCTACTAATTCAATGCTTCACCTTCCAGCTATTGCACATGAGATAGGATTTGATTTTGATATCAAATTCGCTAACCCAATAAGTGAAAAGACTCCTAATCTCTGCCACCTTGCACCAGCAGGTCCAACATACATGGAAGACCTTAATGAAGCAGGCGGTGTATATGCAGTTATGAAAGAGCTTGCAGATATCGGACTTCTTAATACAGACTGCCTGACAGTTTCAGGAAAGACAATCGGCGAGTGCATAGCAACAGCATACAACCGTGATCCTGAAGTCATAAGAACAGTTGATAATGCATACAGTAAGACAGGTGGTCTTGCAGTTCTTTCAGGAAATCTTGCACCAGACGGATCAGTAGTCAAGCGTTCAGCAGTTGTTCCAGAGATGCTTGTACATGAAGGCCCGGCAAGAGTATTTGATTCAGAAGAAGATGCAATTGCTGCTATTAAGGGTGGTAAGATAGTTGAAGGTGATGTAGTTGTTATCCGTTACGAAGGTCCTAAGGGTGGTCCTGGTATGAGAGAAATGCTTAATCCTACATCAGCTATTGCAGGTATGGGACTTGGCTCATCAGTTGCTCTTATTACAGATGGACGATTCTCAGGTGCAAGCCGTGGAGCTTCTATTGGTCATGTATCACCAGAGGCTGCTGTTGGCGGACCTATTGCTTTAGTTGAAGAAGGAGATATCATCAGCATTGATATTCCGGGACTTAAACTTGAACTTAAGGTTTCAGATGAAGAGCTTGCTGCAAGAAAGGCTAAGTGGCAGCCAAGAGAACCTAAGGTAACAACAGGATACTTAAAGAGATATGCTTCACTCGTTACATCAGGAAACAGAGGAGCTATTCTTAAAAGTTCAGCAGATGAGTAATATTTAATATAATTATAAAAAGACATTAAAGAGAAATCAGGAGAAGATAAATGAAGTTAAATGGTTCAGAGATAATTGTTGAATGCTTGAAAGAACAGGGCGTTGATACAATATTTGGATACCCTGGTGGAGCTATTCTTAATGTATATGATGCTCTTTATAAGCATTCAGATGAGATAACTCATATTCTTACATCACATGAGCAGGGTGCATCGCACGCTGCTGATGGATATGCTAGGGCAACAGGTAAGGTTGGTGTATGTTTTGCAACATCAGGTCCAGGAGCGACTAACCTTGTAACAGGTATTGCAACTGCATATATGGATTCAGTTCCTATGGTTGCAATTACATGTAATGTAACAGTTCCTCTTCTTGGAAGAGACAGCTTCCAGGAGATAGATATAGCGGGTGTTACAATGCCAATTACAAAGCACAGCTATATTGTTAAGAATGTAAAGGATCTTGCCAAGACATTAAGAAATGCTTTCAGAATTGCCAAGGAAGGAAGACCGGGTCCGGTATTAGTTGATGTTACTAAGGATGTAACAGCAGCAGAGTGTGAGTACACACCAAGAGTTCCAAAACCTGTAGAGAGAATTACAGCAAGCATTAAGGAAGAAGATATTGACAAGGCTGTGACACTTATTAAGAAATCTAAGAAGCCATATGTATTCGTTGGTGGCGGAGCTGTTATATCAGAGGCATCTGATGAACTTAAGAAGTTTGTTGAGAAGGTTGATGCACCGGTATGTGACTCACTTATGGGTAAGGGCGCATTTGACGGATCTAATGAAAGATACACAGGAATGCTTGGTATGCATGGTACTAAGACATCTAACTACGGAGTTTCAGAGTGTGATCTTCTTATTGTGGTTGGTGCAAGATTCTCAGACCGTGTTACTGGAAATGCTAAGAAATTCGCTAAGAATGCCAAGATTCTCCAGTTTGATGTTGATGCAGCTGAGATTAACAAGAATGTCAGGACAGATGCACATGTACTCGGAGATGCTAAAGAGATTCTTAAGAGAATCAATGATAAGTTAGATAATCAGGATCACTCAGACTGGATGGAACACATCAAGTCTTATAAGCTTGATTATCCTATGAGATATAACAGAGATATTCTTAACGGACCTCTTATCATGGAGAAGATATACGAGATTACAAATGGTGATGCAATTATTACAACAGATGTTGGACAGCATCAGATGTGGGCTGCACAGCATTATAAGTTCAAAGAGCCAAGAACACTTCTTACATCAGGCGGACTTGGAACTATGGGATATGGTCTTGGTGCATGTATAGGTGCCAAGGTTGGACGTAAGGATAAGACAGTTGTTAATATTGCAGGTGATGGCTGCTTCCGTATGAATATGAATGAAGTTGCAACAGCAACCAGATATAACATTCCTATTATTGAAGTTATATTTAATAACCATGTACTTGGTATGGTTAGACAGTGGCAGGATCTTTTCTATGGCAAGAGATATTCAGCTACAGTTCTTGATGATCAGGTGGATTTTGTTAAGGTTTCAGAAGGAATGGGAGCCAAGGCTTACAGTGTTGATACAATAGAGGAGTTTGAGAAAGCATTTAAAGAAGCAATCGAACTCAATATTCCATGTGTTATTGACTGTCATATTGACAGAGAAGACAAGGTATTCCCTATGGTTTCACCGGGGGCTGCAATCTCAGAGGCATTCGACAGAGAAGACCTTAATAACAAGAAATAATTCATATATTGACTTTAATGTGATAAAGGACTAAAATAGTTCTTAATATTTTATATTTTAGGAGGAAGAAAAGGTGAGTAGAGTTTATAACTTTAGCGCTGGTCCAGCTGTTTTACCAGAGGAAGTACTCAAAGAAGCAGCAGATGAAATGTTAGATTACCAGGGAAGCGGTCAGTCGGTAATGGAAATGAGCCACAGATCCAAGGTTTATGACAACATCATCAAAGAGGCAGAGAAGGATTTAAGAGACCTTCTTAACATCCCAGATAACTATAAGGTGTTATTTTTACAGGGTGGTGCATCGCAGTTCTTCGCTGAAGTGCCTATGAACCTTATGAAGAATAAGAAAGCAGGTTATATCCTTACAGGACAGTGGGCTAAGAAAGCATTTGCAGAAGCTAAGATATATGGAGAGGCTGTTGAGCTTGCTTCATCAGCAGACAAGACATTTTCATATATTCCAGACTGCTCAGATCTTGATATTCCAGAGGATCTTGACTATGTATATATCTGTGAGAACAACACAATTTACGGAACAAAGTATAAGACATTACCTAACACTAAGGGTCATATTCTTGTATCAGATGTTTCATCATGCTTCTTATCAGAACCTATGGATGTAACTAAGTACGGCGTTGTATACGGCGGTGTTCAGAAGAACATCGGACCAGCAGGCGTTGTAATTGCTATTATCAGAGAAGATCTTATAACAGATGACGTTCTTCCAGGAACTCCTACAATGCTTAAGTGGAAGACACAGGCAGATGCAGATTCTCTTTATAATACACCACCATGCTACAATATCTATATCTGTGGCAAGGTGTTCAAGTGGATTAAGAAGATGGGTGGACTTTCAGCAATGAAGGAACACAATGAGAAGAAGGCTAAGATTCTTTATGATTTCCTTGATGAGAGCAAGTTATTCATGGGAACAGTTGTTAAGGAAGACCGTTCACTTATGAATGTACCTTTTGTATGCAACATTGAAGATAAAGAAGCTAAGGATGCTATGGAAGCTAAGTTCATTAAGGAAGCTGCAGCTGCAGGATTTGTTAACCTTAAGGGACACAGAACAGTTGGCGGTATGAGAGCATCTATCTACAATGCTATGCCAATCGAAGGTGTAGAGAAGCTTGTTGAATTCATGAAGAAGTTCGAGAAGGAGAATGCATAATGATTAATGTTAATTGTCTTAATAATATAGCAGCCTGCGGATTAAAGCTTTTTTCTGATGAGTATAATACAGAAAGCTCATTTGAAGACGCACAGGCTGTACTTGTAAGAAGTGCCAAGATGCATGATATGGAGCTTAGTGATAATCTTCTTGCAATTGCAAGAGCAGGAGCTGGCGTTAATAATATTCCTCTTGACAAATGTGCAGAGGAAGGTATTGTTGTATTCAACACACCAGGAGCTAATGCTAACGCAGTTAAGGAACAGGTTATTGCAGCTATGCTTTTAGCATCAAGAGATTTAATCGGTGGTAACAAGTGGGTTGCAGATAATGCAGAAGACCCTGATATTGCCAAGGCAACTGAGAAGGCTAAGAAAGCATTTGCAGGACAGGAAATCAAGGGCAAGAAGCTTGGCGTCATCGGACTTGGAGCAATTGGACAGTTAGTTGCCAATGCAGCTATAGCACTTGGAATGGAAGTATACGGATATGACCCATATGTTTCAGTTAAGGCTGCATGGAATCTTTCAAGTGAAGTTAAGTACATATCTGATGTTAAGGATATCTATAAGGAATGTAACTATATTACAGTTCATGTTCCTGCACTTGACAGCACTAAGGGAATGATTAATAAGGAAGCGTTTGACCTTATGCAGGATGGAACAGTAATTATCAACTGTGCAAGAGATGTACTTGTTGATGAAGCTGCTATCGGTGAGGCACTTAAGTCTGGAAGAGTTAAGACTTATGTTTCAGATTTCCCTAACCCAACAACAGCTAAGATGGAAGGAGCAATTGTTCTTCCTCATCTTGGAGCTTCAACAGCAGAAGCTGAAGATAACTGTGCTATTATGGCAGTTAATGAGCTTAGAAACTTTATCGAGAACGGTAATATTGTTAATTCAGTTAATTACCCTAACTGTGATTGCGGAGTATGTGCAACTAAAGGAAGAATTACTGTATGCCACAAGAATGTTCCAGCGGTTATTAGTAAGATAACAACAGTTCTTGGTGCTGCAGGCATCAATATATCATCTATGGCTAACCAGTCAAGAGGTGATTATGCATATTCTCTCTTAGATATTGAAGCATCTGCACCAGAGGCAGTAGTTGAAGAGCTTTCAGCAATTGAAGGTGTTATCAAGGTAAGAGTTATTAAGTAATCATATGTAATGAGAATAATATCAAAGACCAGTCATTTGTTGTAACATTTGGCTGGTCTTTCTTGTATTAAGGTTGTCTGAATGTTAAAATGTATCTAATATATGAAAGTATAGTACTTAAGTTAAATAGTGCGGATGGAGGTTAGTATGGCAGTAATAAGACCATTTGAATGTGTCAGACCGGCTGAGAAAGTGGCAGACAGAGTAGCAGCTCTTCCTTATGATGTGTATGATTCAAAGGAAGCAAGAGCAGAGGTGGAAAGAGAACCATTATCATTTCTTAAGATTGACAGGGCAGAGACCCAGTTTGATGAATCAGTTGATATGTATAGTGAGCAGGTATATAAGAAAGCCCATGATATGCTTATGGAAGCTATAGATGATGGAACATTTATAACAGATAAGGACAAGGCATATTATGTGTATGAGCTTACAATGGATGGAAGGACACAGACAGGAATTGTAGCATGTGCTTCTATTGATGATTATCTTAACAATATTATTAAGAAGCATGAGAACACAAGAGCTGATAAGGAATTAGACAGAATTAACCATGTTGATACATGCAGTGCCCAGACTGGTCCTATATTCCTGGCATACAGAGCTAATGCAGTAATAAGTGCAGAGGTTGCCAAAGCTAAGCAGGAAAAGCCTGTATACAGTTTTACAGCGGTTGATGGAATAAGACATCAGGTATGGAAAATAAGCAGTAAAGAATCTGTAGAGACAATAGAGAACGCATTTGCAGGAATTAACCAGATATATATTGCGGACGGACACCACAGGGCAGCTTCTGCTGTAAAGGTAGGTTTACGCAGAAGAGAAGCTAATCCGGGATATACAGGCAATGAAGAGTTCAATTATTTCCTGTCAGTATTATTTCCAGATGAAGAACTTATGATTATGCCATATAACAGAGTTGTAAAGGACCTGAATGGTTTAAGTGAAGAAGAGTTCATGGAAAAGATTAAAGATAAATTCACTGTAAGCGAGAGCAGCACACAGGTTGCACCTTCTAAGAAAGGTGAATTCGGAATGTATCTTGGCAAAAAATGGTACACACTCACAGCCAAAGAAGAAATCTTAAGCAGCGACCCGGTAGACGGATTAGATGTAGCAGTACTCCAGAACAATGTCTTAGAGCCACTCTTAGGAATCCACGATCCTAAGACAGATAAGAGAATAGATTTCGTAGGCGGAATCCGCGGCTTAGGCGAGCTTGAGAGAAGATGTGATGAGGATTGCGTTCTTGCTTTTTCAATGTATGCAACTTCTATTGGAGAACTTTTTGCAGTAGCGGACGCAGGACTATTAATGCCTCCTAAGTCAACTTGGTTTGAGCCAAAATTAAGAAGCGGATTATTCATACATAGATTCTAAGTGGATTTTATGTATTTTCGGTGTAGATGTGCTGAAGGGTGATGTGTGTATATTTTCGTGCATGGTCTCATGATTCCTGCGCTTAGTGGGAGTAAATGCCGTTATCTGCAAAGTTTTTTACTGTGAACGAAAGCAAACGCGCTTCGCTTGAACGAGCTTTCATTCACAGCGCTTATGCATCTAACGGCATTAACTCCCACACAGCTCGTCATAAATCGACCACACACGAAAATATACGCACATCACCACCACTACACTATAGACATAATATACAGAATAATTCAGTTAGGAGGAGAAAATAATGTTACACGAAACATTTACTATAGAATTACCATATGAGGAGCTGGGGATAAAGCAGCAGGGCAGTGCCACAATAACAACTTATATCAAGGATGTGTTCCCTAATGATCAGGATCCGTTTAAGAGACCTCTTATTGTTATCTGTCCGGGTGGCGGATATAATCATCATTCTCCAAGAGAAGGAGAAGCTATAGCTATTAAGATGCTTGATATGGGGTATAATGCTGTTGTATTGAGATACAGTCTTGCACCTGTTACGTATCCTGCACAGCTTTTTGAGGCAGCCTATACAATGAAGTATGTAAGAGATAATGCAGCAGAATGGGATGTTGATCCTGACAAAATCATTATCGCAGGGTTTTCAGCAGGAGGTCATGTTGCCGGACTTCTTGGAACGGGATGGAATTCAAAAAGACTTGATTATCTTCTGGAAAATGTACTTCACTGCAGTCATGAGTATGTTAAGCCTGATGGCATGCTGTTAGGTTATCCTGTAATTACATCAGGAATTGATGCACACAGGGCATCATTTGAGAGAAGTCTTGGGGAAAAATATGATGAGTTTATAGATGAAGTGTCTATAGAAAAGAGAGTGGATAAGGACACACCACCTGCATTCATATGGCATACATGTGAAGATAAGACAGTTCCGCTTGAAAATTCATTACTTATGGTAGAGGCGTTAAGAAAACAGGAGATTCCGTTTGATTATCATGTATATGCTAAAGGTACTCATGGTCTTGGACTTGGCACACGAGAGACTGCGACTAAGAATATGGGACATTATGAACCACAGGTGTCATCATGGACGGAATGCTTTAAACAGTGGATGGGGGTAATGTATGAATAAAAACTTATACGGCCTGATGAACTGGCCGGAGATAGAGGGAATTGTATATGCAGAATGTGACAAGCCAAAAGAGCTGCTTGGTGCGCATGTTACCGGTAAGGGACTGCTTATACAGATAATGCGTCCTGATGCAGTGACAGTTAAGCTGCATATAGATGGCAGAAAAACTGCTGTTAATATGGAAAAGGTTGATGAATCCGGATTCTTTGCAACACTTGTTTCATCTAAGAAAAAGCTTTCATACACTTATTCAGTGGAGAAGGTTAATGGAGAGGTCACAGAATATACGGACCCATATGCATTTGCAAATGTTACGAAACCGGAAGATTACAAAGCATTTCTTGCAGGAGAAGAGAAAAATGCAGCACATATATTCGGCGCTCATGAAAGAACTGTCAATGGCGTGAAGGGAGTGCTTTTTACCGTATGGGCACCTAAGGCACTCAGCGTAAGTGTCGTAGGAGAGTTTAACAAATACGACGGCAGAGTCCACTTAATGGAAAGAATTGAGGACACAGGAGTATTTGAACTGTTTATTCCGGGACTGGCAGCCGGATGCGGATATATGTATGAAATTAAGAGACAGGGTAAGGGGACTACAAGAAAGTTAGACCCTGTATCAAGACAGATATCATCAGTTCCAATTACTGCATCAATGGTAAGTGATGAGAACATGCCTGATTCATATGCATGGAACGATGGGATATGGATGATAAAGCGAAAGAAAGAAGCAGGAAAGAAGAAGCCCGTAACAGTATATGAGGTATCACTTACTGACTGGCTGAAAGAAAAAAGTGCAGATGAGTTCGTGGATTTTTTAAAGCAGGAGGGATATACACATGTATGTTTCCTTCCGGTTGCAGAGTATCTTAATGAGGAGATGAATGGATATTCGACATTGGGATATTTTGCGGTGACACACCGAACAGGCGGCAGCGATGCATTTAAAAAGCTGGTTGATGACTGTCATAACGCCGGAATTGGCGTAATAATGGACTGGAATGGTGCTTACTTTGGTACAGAAGTTAAGGGACTGTATGATTTTGACGGGGCAGATGCTTACGGATATCTTAAGCCATCACTAGAGAAGCATCCTGAGTGGGATGTTGTCACATTTGACTATAAGAAAGGTGCTGTAAGAAGTTTTCTTTTATCAAGCGTATTAATGTGGCTTAATGATTACCATATTGACGGTATCAGAATTGATGGTGTTGCTTCAATGCTTTACCTCGATTATGGTAAACAGCCGGGTACATGGACACCTAACATGTATGGCGGCAATGAGAATCTTGACGCAATCGAATTTCTTAAGACTATGAACAAATGTATTGCTAAACGTGGCGACGGCTGTTTTACAATAGCTGAAGAATCAAGCGGCTGGTTTGGAGTTACTGCGGCAGATAATGATGACCCTCTTATGTTTACTTATAAGCAGAATAACTGCTGGACTAAGGATTTTCTTGAATTCATGGGAACCGACCCGCTGTTTAGAAAAGGTGAGTATGATAAGCTGACATATGGAATGCTCTATAATTACGGAGAGGATTTCATGCTCTCGCTCAATCATGATGATTTTAGGCAGAAAGCATTTGTGGATATGGTGTCAGGCAGTGATGAGAAGGCACATTTGTCAGATATCAAGGCTGCACTTGGATTCATGTATGCACATCCGGGAAGCAAGATGTTTGCAGCAGGACAGGATGCAGGACTTGAGAAATTCATGTCGGAGCTTAATAAGTTCTATGTGAAAAATGCGGCTCTATATGAGCTTGACAATGACCCTGATGGATTTATGTGGCTTGAGAATTCTAATCCGGAAGAGACTGTTATTGCAATGCAGAGAGCTGACAGCAAGGGTAATAAGCTTGTGATTGCTGTGAATTTTACTCCTGTCAGGAGGGAAAATTACAGACTTCACGTTGATGTGCGTGGAAAGTATAAGGAAGTATTTAACAGTGAGTGGAAGAAGTTCGGTGGAGATGAGAAGGTTAATGGACAGATTATCAAGTCAGATAATGATGGTGATGATATGGAATATATTGATATTACACTTCCTGGACTTTCATTCGTTATATATAACAGTGAACCGTATACACAGCTTGAACTCGAGGAGATTGCTGTATTAAAGAGGGCTGCAATTGCAAAGAAGGAAGCCATGAGAAAGGCAGCAGAGGCTGAAATGCTTGAACTTGCTGCAGCAGAGGAAGCAAAGCGGGCGGTTGAAGCAAGAAAACAGGCAGAGAAAGCCTGTATGGAAGCACTTCAAGCTAAAGAAGAAGCTGTAAGAAAGGCTGAAGAAGCAGCCCGTGCAAGTGAAGAGATTGATATAGAAACTAAGAAGAAGTTAGAGCAGCTTAAAAAGAAGATGAAATAATACAAAGGGGGATCAGCTATGGGGTTCATAGGACTTGTGGCAGATGCAGCCACAACAATCCAGCAGGAAACGGGTGAGATAACCAGATTCTTTTCTATTGCCCATGTTAAGCAGCTTCTCAATGATTTAGGAAACTGGTCGGTTTCACTTATTGGTAAAATTGTTATTGTTGTCTTAATATGGTTTATTGGCAAGAAGATAATCAGGGTACTTGATAAGCTTGTAAAGAAGATGCTGGACAGAAGCACGCTAGATAAAGGCGTTGTTAATTTTGTGGTATCAGTGCTTAAGTTTGTAATGTATGCAATACTTATCATGATAGTTGTGGATAAGCTGGGATTTCAGACGACATCACTGCTCACACTTTTTGGTTCTGCAGCACTTGCAATTGGTATGTCCCTGCAGGGAAGCCTTTCGAACTTTGCAGGAGGAATTCTTATTCTTATATTCAAGCCTTTTAAGGTTGGCGATTATATTATAGTCGGAACTAATGAAGGAACTGTAAAGTCTATAGAGATTCTTTACACAAGGCTTGTTACTATTGATAATAAAGTAGTAATGCTTCCGAATGGTTCACTTTCTAATTCAAGCATTGTTAATGTAGGCGCAGAGAATACAAGAAGAATTGATATCCAGATAGGAATAGGCTATTCATCAGATATTCCTAAAGCCAAGAAGCTTCTTGAACAGGTTATTAACAGCGAGAAGGGAATACTTAAGGACAAGGATATTCTGGTTGTTGTCAAGAGTCTTGATGAAAGCTGTGTAACACTTGAAACAAGAGCGTGGGTTAATACAGCAGACTACTGGAATGTAAGATTTAACCTGCTTGAAAGATATAAGAATATATTTGATGAGAATGGAATTGAGATTCCGTTCAACCAGCTTGATGTACATATGAAGTAGTTTTTTTTAGGATGCCGCGAATGTGGCATCCTTTTTTAGTGCCTTTAAATGTGTTCACAAAACTACACTGATTTTACTTATTTTTTACATAGTTTGGTCACATTTTCCAATTAATATCTTACTTGTAAGAACAAAAGAGACAGAAAGGAGTGCCTGATATGGCAATTGAAGTTTTTAACCGTTATGAGAAGAAATACATTATAGATGAAGATACTTTTCATAAGCTGACTTGCCAGATAGCTGATTATATGAATCCGGATGCGTATAACAGAAATGGTGAGGCGTACAGAATCAGCAACATATATTATGATACTGAGAATGATCAGCTTATAAGAGCTTCTATTGAGAAACCGGTATACAAAGAAAAGTTAAGACTGAGAGCTTATGGGACGCCAGAGCTTACAGATAATGTCTTTGTAGAGATTAAGAAGAAGTACAATGGTATTGTCAATAAAAGAAGAACTTCAATGACGCTTCAGGAGGCATATGATTTTATTGATGACGACATATATCCAGATGGACATGAAGGAAGAATAAACAGGCAGGTGCTTAAGGAGATAGATTACTTCAAGAATTTCTACCATTTGCAGCCTAAAGTTTATCTTTCATATGACAGATTCGCATACTTTGAGAAAGATGACGGTGATTTTAGAATTACATTTGATAAAAATATTACGACCAGAAGGGAAGATGTGAGACTTGAGCATGGAAGCTATGGAAAGAAGCTTCTGCAGGATGGTCAGTATTTAATGGAAGTTAAGATAAGCGGCGCTGTACCGCTGTGGTTTACTAAGATAATATCAGGACTTAATGTTTATCCGGTATCGTTTTCTAAGTATGGTACTGAATATAAGCAGTATGTCCTTACGAATTACACAAGCTTAATGTATAAAGGAGAAAATATATGTTTGAATCAATCTTTACATCAACATCAGAGAATACAATCAGCATTAGCCAGTCAATGTTAGGAATATTAGTAGCAGTTGTTATTGGTTTAGTTATTGCATTTGTGTATATACTTGTATCAAAGAAGGATGGATATAATAAGAGTTTTATAATAGGTCTTGCTCTTTTACCAGCAATAGTGGCAGCAGTTATTCTTCTTGTAGGAAGTAATGTTGCAAGAGCGTTTTCAATGGCGGGAGCTTTTGCTTTAGTAAGATTCCGTTCAGCACCGGGAAGTGCTAAAGATATATCAGTAGTGTTCTTTGCAATGGCAACAGGTCTTGCATGCGGACTTGGTTTTGTGACATTTGCAGTGTGCTTCGCAGTAATAATTCTTCTTGTATTTGTAGTGTTATCGGTAACAGGATTTGGAACAAGAGATGCACATAGAAAACAGTTAAGAATCACAATTCCAGAGAATCTTAACTATATGGCAGTATTTGATGATATATTTGATAAGTATCTTAGTGAAAATGTACTTAGAAAAGTAAAGACAACTAATATGGGTACAATGTTTGAACTTACCTATGAATGCAGGATGAAAGACGAGAGCGAGCAGAAGCAGTTCATAGATGAGTTAAGAGTTAGAAATGGTAATCTCAATATTACAATGGGAACGATGCCGGATTCGGATGGCGGATACCTTAATTAATGCATTAATCATATTATATAATAACAGAACTGCCCGGACAAATTCATGCCGTCCGGGCAGTTTTACATTTTTTTTACAATCTTTTTTATGTCAGGCACTTGTATAATTCGCATATTTATTATATTATAAACAATATACGAAAGGGCGTGGTAGATATGGTAGATAACAACACTCAATTTTTTAAAACTCAGCCAGAGAAGACAATTTCAGTAGAAGGAATACTTGAGCAGGTATATCTTGCACTTAAAGAGAAGGGGTACAATCCGGTTAACCAGATAGTTGGTTATATTATGTCTGGTGACCCAACATATATTACAAGCCATAACAATGCAAGAAGCCTTATTATGAAGGCTGAAAGAGACGAACTTGTTGAAGAGGTTGTAAGATATTTCATTGAAGGTAAAGGCTTATAATATGAGAATTATAGGCTTAGATGTCGGAACGAAGACTGTTGGAGTTGCCTTGAGCGATCCGCTTGGGATAACTGCACAGCCTTTCGAAACGATAACAAGAAAAGAGAATAATAAGTTACGAAGAACTTATGCCAGGATAGAACAGATTATATCCGAATATGATGTAACTGAAATCGTGGTTGGCTATCCTAAGAACATGGATGATACTATTGGGGAACGGGCTAAGGCCTGTGAAGAATTTGCAGCAGCACTGGAAAGACGAACAGGATTACCTGTTACACTGTGGGATGAAAGACTTACTACAGTTGAAGCAGACGAAGTCCTTGAAGAATGCGGGATGAGGCGAGAAAACCGCAAGACAGTTATTGATCAGCTTGCGGCTGTTTTTATTTTGCGTGGATATATGGAATCTAAACAGAAGTAATATTTGGAGGATTTGTTTTTCATGGAAAAGCTTGAATTTATTGACGAGAACGGTGAGAAGACACAATTTTATGTGATTGAAGAAACTAGAATTAACGGAATTAATTACCTGCTTGTATCAGAGTCAGATAATGAGGACGAGGAAGCAGAAGCTTATATTCTTAAGGATACATCTGATGCGGCAAGTGAAGAAGCTGTTTATGAGTTTGTAGAGGAAGACAGTGAACTTGAATCGGTAGGCAAGGTGTTTTCTGAATTAATGGATGATGATGTTGAACTTAAATAAGGTGTGAGCCTTATTCATATTTTATATTTTATTTTATTATGAGGTGTTTATGAAAAAAGCAGAGAATGCGTCTGTCAGGATTATACCATTGGGTGGTCTTGAGCAGATAGGAATGAACATTACTGCCATTGAGTATGATGACAGTATTATTGTTGTGGATTGTGGCTTATCTTTCCCAGAGGAAGATATGCTTGGTATTGATTTAGTTATACCGGATGTTACTTATCTTAAGGAGAATCTTAATAAGGTTAAAGGATTCGTTATTACTCATGGACATGAGGATCATATTGGTGCAATTCCATATGTTTTAAAGGATGTCAATGTTCCTATATACGCTACTAAGCTTACTATGGGACTTATAGAGTCAAAGCTTAAGGAACATAATATGTTAAAGTCAGTTAAGAGAAAGGTTGTTAAGTATGGACAATCTGTAACTCTTGGCGATTTCAGAGTTGAGTTCATAAGAACTAACCATAGTATTGCAGATGCCGCAGCACTTGCTATATACTCACCGGCAGGAATTATTGTCCACACAGGAGATTTTAAGGTTGATTATACACCTGTATATGGTGATCCTATTGATCTTCAAAGACTTGGTGAACTTGGAAAGAAGGGTGTACTTGCACTTATGTGCGACAGTACGAATGCTTTAAGACCTGGTTTTACTATGTCAGAGAAGACAGTTGGTGCTACATTTGAAAAGATTTTTAATGATAATAAGAACAGCAGAATTATTATTGCTACATTTGCATCTAATGTAGACAGAGTACAGCAGATTATTAATTCAGCGGTTAAATATGGTAGAAAAGTCTGCGTTGAAGGCCGAAGCATGGTTAATATTATTGAGGTTGCAGAAGACCTTGATTATCTTAAGATTCCGGACGGAACTCTTATTGAAACGGATGAGATGAAGAATTATACACCTGAGCAGATTGTTCTTATTACAACAGGTAGTCAGGGAGAGTCAATGGCTGCTCTTTCAAGAATGGCAGCTAATCTTCATAGAAAGGTATCTATCCAGCTTGGCGACTGTGTAGTATTTTCATCAACTCCTATACCTGGTAATGAGAAGTCAGTAGCCAAGGTTATTAATGAGCTTGGTATGAAGGGGGCTAAGGTTATATTTCAGGATACACATGTATCAGGACATGCATGTCAGGAAGAGATTAAGCTTATATATTCTCTTGTAAAGCCTAAGTATTCTATTCCTGTTCACGGTGAGTACAGACACCTTGTTGCACAGAGAGATGTTGTTATGTCACTTGGATATGACAAGGATCATGTTATTATTGCCAAATCAGGAGATGTGTTAGAACTTAATGATGAGCATGCACAGGTTGTAGATCATGTCCAGACAGGAGCTATTTTTGTTGATGGACTTGGCGTAGGTGATGTAGGAAATATTGTATTAAGAGACAGACAGAACCTTGCAGAGAATGGTATTATCATTGTTGTTCTTACACTTGAAAAATATACCGGACAGCTTATAGCAGGCCCGGATATTGTTACAAGAGGTTTTGTGTATGTAAGAGAGGCTGAAGAGCTTCTTGATGAGGCAAGAGCAATTGTATCTGATTCAGTTGAAAAGTGTCTTGATAAGAATATTACTGACTGGAGTAAGATTAAGAATATTATTAAAGATGACTTGAGCGAGTATCTCTGGAAGAAGATTAAGAGAAATCCTGTGATACTTCCAATCATTATGGAGGCACAGATATAATATATGTTGCCGGATATTACTGCAGACAGTTGGAGAGGTGTTTTTCATGCGTAGAATTGATGAACTTAAGAAAGAGATTATACATGAAATTCTTAACAGTGAAGAATATAGGGAATACAGAAGACTTCAGTCTGAAATAAACAGGACGCCTGACTTGAAGAGGCAGGTGGATGAATTCCGTATGAGGAATTTTGAATTACAGAATTCAGAAAATGTTCCAGACATGTTTGCAGCAATGGAGAATCTTAATAAGGAATATGCCGACATGAGGAATCAGGACATTGTAAACAGATATCTTATGACAGAGATTACATTTTGCAGATTTATGAGAGATATATATAAGGATATAGCGGAGGCAATTGACATAGACCTTGATTTTTTAGGGTGAATCATATATAGTGTAGCTTATTAAGGAAGAGGAGAATCAGGTTTTATGAGCAATAAATCAATCAGAATGCTGATATCAGTATCACTGAATGTATTAATAATTGTTTTGGGAATATATCTTATCTTTTTTATGGGAAGTAAGGCATATTCATTTGGTGAGAAGGTATTCAATGAGCAGTCAGTTGATTCGCAGGATAATGCCCGTACAGTTGAGGTTACTATAACAACAGGCATACAGGCTAAGAAGCTTGCTGGTATGCTTTATGACAAGGGACTTGTACAGGATAAGACAATAGCATATTTTCAGATTCAGTTCTCAGATTATAAGGATAAATTCGTAGGTGGAACTTATGAGCTTAACACGGGAATGACACCTACTGAGATTATGCAAGTGCTGGCGCAGTCAGACAGTGAGGAAGAATAACTTAATTGTAAGGGGAATATATGATAGTCAATGAAAGAGTAGTTGCCTATATTAATTCTCTCGATTGTGGTAATTCTGATATATGTAATACAATTGAAAAAGAAGCGATTGCGGATGAAGTCCCAATCATTAGAAAAGAGATGGGTAATTTGCTGAAGGTGCTGTTACAGCTTGTACAGCCTGAAAGGATTCTTGAAGTTGGAACAGCAGTAGGTTACTCATCTATTCTTATGAGTGAGAATATGCCGGAAAAATGCACAATTACTACAATAGAGAATTATGATAAGAGAATACCTGTGGCAAGAAATAATTTTAAAAGGGCAGGAAAAGAGAATGTTATAACACTTATAGAGGGAGATGCTCTGGAAGTGTTGAAGACTCTGGAAGGTCCATATGATTTCATATTCATGGATGCTGCCAAGGGACAGTATATTAATTATCTTCCTGATATTAAGAGAGTCCTTAGAAAAGGCGGACTTCTTATATCGGATAATATTCTGCAGGAGGGAGAACTAGTGGAATCCCGTTATGCAGTTACAAGAAGGAACAGAACAATTCATACAAGGATAAGAGAGTATGTGTATGAGCTTACTCATTCAAAGGATTTTGTGACATCAATTGTTCCTATTGGAGATGGAATTACACTTAGTGTAAAGCAGTAAAGGAGAATAATATGGCAGGACATATGTATAATGGCAGGGAGACAGAACTTCTTATACCTGCAAGCAGTCTTGAAGTTTTAAAGATAGCAGTAATATTCGGTGCTGATGCCGTATATATCGGTGGTGAAGCATTTGGATTAAGAGCTAAGGCTAAGAATTTTTCAATAGAAGATATGAAAGAGGGCGTTAAGTTTGCCCATGAAAGAAATGTCAAGGTATATGTTACAGCTAATATTCTGGCACATAACTATGACCTTGAGGGTGCAAGAGCTTACTTTGAGGAACTTAAGGAAGTAGGTCCTGACGCGCTTATTATATCGGACCCGGGAATGTTTACAATAGCAAAGGAAGTACTTCCGGATATTGATATACATATAAGCACACAGGCTAATAATACTAACTATATGACATATAATTTCTGGTGGAATCAGGGTGCTAAGAGAGTGGTTTCAGCAAGAGAATTATCTCTTGAAGAGATTAAGGAGATAAGAGAGCATATTCCTGATGAGATGGAGATTGAGACATTCATGCATGGAGCAATGTGTATATCTTATTCAGGCAGATGCCTGTTATCAAGTTTCCTTGCAGGAAGAGATGCTAACAGGGGAGCATGTACACATCCATGCCGCTGGAAATATGCTGTTGTTGAGGAGAACAGACCGGGACAGTTCATGCCTGTATATGAGAATGAGAGAGGAACATATATATTTAACTCTAAGGATTTATGTATGATAGAGCATATTCCAGAGATGGTAAGTTCAGGTATTGACTCATTTAAGATTGAAGGCCGTATGAAGACAGCACTGTATGTTGCAACTGTTGCAAGAACTTACAGACTTGCTATTGATGATTTTATAGAAGACCCGGAGAAGTACAAGGCTAGAATCCCATTCTATAAGAGTGAGATAAGCAAATGTACTTACAGACAGTATACAACAGGTTTCTTCTTTGGAAAGCCAGACGAGAATACACAGATATATGACAGTAACACATATATCAGGGAATACACATATCTTGGTATTGTAGGAGATGTTAACGAGCAGGGACTTTACCATATTGAGCAGCGTAACAAGTTCTCAGTTGGAGAGACAATTGAGGTTATGAAGCCGGACGGACAGAATATAGAAGTCACAGTTAAGCGTATTGTTGATGAGAATGGTAAGGATATGGAGAGCTGTCCACATCCTAAGCAGAACCTTTATATTGATTTGGGAATCCAGCTTGATAAGTATGATATCTTAAGACGTCAGGAAGAAGAAACAGAAGTTAACAGTTAAATTAAAGAGACAGTTGGATAGGCAATTAAAGGCACCTTTACACATATGATATATAAAAATGTGTAGGGGTGCCTTTTTGAAAACATTTGAAAAACCATTATCGGCACAGGAAGAGAAAGAATTGCTGATAAAATTACGCGAAGGCGATAGTGCGGCCAGAAATGCTCTTATAGAAAAGAACATGCGTCTTGTTGCACATATAGTCAAAAAATATACCTCTACTGAACGTGATTATATTAATGAAGACCTTATTTCAGTGGGAACAATAGGACTTATTAAGGCTGTTGATTCATTTGACATAGAAAGAAATGTGAGATTCTCAACATATGCTGCCAAATGTATAGACAACGAAATTCTTATGCTTTTCCGTCAGGATAAAAAGAAGGAACGGGAAGTGTCTCTTAATGAGCCTATAGGAAAGGACAAAGAGGGAAATGAGATAAGCCTTAAGGATATTATCGGAGAAGATTCGGAGAAGAAACAGCCTGATGCTGTGGAAGATTATATGTTTTATGAGCAGATTAAGTGTATATATGGTAATATAGAAAAGGTGCTTGCACCAAGAGAGATAGAGATATTAAAATACAGGTATGGACTTTTTGGTGCAAAGGAATGTACACAGAATGAACTTGCTGACAGGCTTGGAATAAGCAGAAGCTATGTGAGCAGAATAGAGAAAAAGGCACTTGGTAAATTAAGAGAAGTGCTTATTGAGTGGAAACTTATATGATAATATAGTCAGGAGGACATGAAATGCAGATTACAGATGCAAAGGTAATAGCAGGCAGATTATCTAAGGTAAGGGATATCATGAAATCAGAAGGCGTTGATATATATGTAGTCGTAACAGGTGATTACCATATATCGGAGTATGCAGGAGATTATTTTAAGGAAAGAGAATTCATTACAGGATTCACAGGCTCTGCCGGAACGGCTGTTATAACACAGGATGATGCAAGGCTTTTCACTGACGGAAGATATTTCGTGCAGGCTGAAAAGCAGATTGAAGGGACAGGCTTTTCACTGATGAAGGTCGGTGCTCCGGGTGTTATGAATGTGGCACAGTACTGTGAGAGTATAGTTAAAGATGGAATGAGCATGGGATTTGATGGAAGAACCATGCCGGCTGAAGAAGGAATTGAGCTGTCTGATATATGTAAAAAAGCAGGAGCAGGCTGTTTGTATGATTTTGATGCAATTGAGAATATATATGAGGACAGGGCAGAGTTTCCACACAGCAAAGCATTTTATCTTGATGAAGAGTACTCAGGAGAAAGCATAATAAGCAAGCTTTCAAGAATAAGAAAGTATATGGATAATAAAAATGCTGATATACATATTATGGCAACGCTTGACGACATATGCTGGACATTCAATATAAGAGGATGCGATGTTGAGTGCAACCCTGTTATTATGGCATATTCAGTGATAACTAAGGATAAAGCATACATATATACTGATAAGGACAGGTTTGATGATAAGACGCTGGCCAAATTCGGAGAGGCATGTGTAAAGGTGCTGCCATATGACAGCATATATGGAGACATTACCAGAATGAATGGAAAAGTGCTTATTGATAAGAGACGTGTGAATATGCGTATATATGAGCTTATACAGTCTGGAAGAGATGTGGAAGCGGTACTGTCTGACAATCCGGCAATGCATTTTAAGGCAATAAAGAATGAGACAGAGATAAGGAATCTATATGGCATACATGTTGACGATGGCGTGGCTGTAACAAAATTCATATTCTGGCTTAAGAAAAATGTTGCATCAGGTAATTTAACAGAAGCAGATGCAGCGGCATATCTTGATAATTTAAGAAGCAATATAAAAGATTACATAGAACTAAGCTTTGACACAATCAGTGCGTATAATGCAAATGCAGCGATGATGCATTACCATGCAGATGAAACCAATGCGGCTGTCTTAAAGCCGGAAGGCATGCTGCTTGTGGATTCAGGCGGACAGTATATGCGTGGAACAACTGATATAACAAGAACAATAGCACTTGGATCTGTGACTGATGAGATGAAGATGTATTACACACTTACACTTAAAGGCATGTTAAGCCTGGCAAATGCAAAATTCTTAAAAGGCTGTAACGGTTTCAGTCTTGATATTCTTGCCAGAGCACCACTGTGGAATGTCGGAATGGACTACCGATGCGGAACAGGCCATGGCATAGGATACCTTTTAAATGTGCATGAGAGTCCTAACGGGTTTCGATGGAAGCACAATCCGGGTAAGAATGACCTTGCAGTTATTGAAGAGGGCATGGTTACATCTGATGAGCCGGGGGTATATATTGAGGGCAGGTTCGGTATAAGAATTGAAAATGAGATTGTGTGCCAGAAAGATTTCGACAATGAATATGGCACATTTTTAAAGTTTGACATGCTTACAGTTGTTCCGATAGACTTAGAACTTGTTGATGTAAATTATCTTGATGCTGTTGATATTGAGCGGCTCAATAAGTATCAGGAAAGAGTATATAAGACGCTTGAACCGTATTTTGAAGGTGAAGAAAAGGATATGTTAAGAGAGGCAACCAGACCAATAGGAGGTTGAGATGGAGTTAAAGGAATTTTCGCATAAGGGCGAAGCAATTGAAAAGGAGATTAAGAAGGAGTTCCAGTTCATGGGACGGACAATTAAGAAACGCCGCGTAGGACTGGTTATCGCTGCAGCCGGAGTGATAGCGGTAATAGCAGTTGCACTTTTTATCCGTTCACAGCAGTTTGATGTGTGGGATTATGTAACTATAAGCTATGAGGGCGCTAACGGATATGCAAAACCAGAGTTTACTCTTAATAAGGACAGCCTGTATAAAGAACTTATGGGTAAAAGTACCGATTCGGATAAAGCATACAATGTTAAAATGCTGATTGCTTCTATAGATATATCAACAGAGGCAGAGGATGTATCTAATGGTGATAAGTACAAGGTACGTCTTGAGATTGATAAAAAGTATGAGGATGCTGCAGGTGTTAATATGGGAAGCGGCAATAAAAAGATAAAAGCTGCGGGAATCCAGAAAGGGACTGCAATTAAATTGTTTGATAAAGTTGATGTGTTGTTTGCAGGAATCAGTCCGGAAGCGTCAGTAAGCATAACTAATAACTGGGATGATGAATATCTTTCCGGGCTGACATTTACGGCAGATAAAGACAGCGGTATCAGTTTTGGAGAATCGGTAAAGGTTACATGTACGGCTTCCTATGAGGATATAGCAAGACATGGATTCCTTGCTGATAATGTGGAACAGTCATATAATGCGGACAGGCTTCCTGGCTTTACAACGGATGTATCACAGATTGATAAGAAAATAGTGGAACAGGTGAAAAAAGAGGTTCTGGAAACAATTGCTTCTGAAACATCTTCTAATACTTTTCATATGCTTTATAAAGCAACAAAGGATGCATCATTTCTTTATCATGTGAATAATGAAACATGTACAGACAGCAAGGTGACGGGTGTTTATTTCCTTTCAGGAAACGGAAAACAGACGGATGTTAATAATTATATATATGTATTTGCATCAGCAGTTATATCAGATTCAGAAGACAGCAGAACGGTATATTATGCTTTTTCATACAGTAATACTTATATTAATGTGGATGGAACATTTGACATGAACCATGATAACGAGAATAAAAGATATGTATGCAGTGACAATTACGAAAAGCTGTATGAGGAATGTGTCGGAAGTAAAAGTAACAGTTATTCGATTAATGAGATAAAATAAAAATACTATTTTGTAAATATCTGTTTATGTGATATAATTTAGTAAAATTGGTCAAAGCAGGGGGAGTTGACCTGCGGAAAGAGGTTGAAGGGTGAATTATAGAAAGAAAATACGTTTGGGAGACGTACTTGTAAAAAAAGGCATAATTGATGAGAATCAGTTACAGACTGCACTTTCAAGACAGAGAGAGCAGGGCAAGATGCTTGGTGAAATGGTTATTGCACTTGGATATGCAACACAGAGGGATATTAATGAAGCACTTTGCGACAGTCTTGGAATAGATTTTGTTGATATGAGAGAAACAGATGTCAGCGAAGATGTACTTTCTATGCTTGATGAAAATATTATGAGAAAGTATACGCTTGTTCCTCTTGGGGATGCACCTGATAATCCGGGAGCAATAAGAGTTGCTATGGCTGATCCTACTAATATTCTTGCCATGGATGATATTAATATTGTTACAGGCAAGCAGGTAGTTCCTGTTCTTGCTAATGCGTCTGATATTAATGCTTTCTTTGATAAAGCATTTGGACAGAAGCAGGCACAGAGTATTGTTGACCTTTATAAGAAGGAACAGGGGGACGTATTCAAGGAAGAGACTAAGGAAGATAAGGCAAGAAGAGAAGAAATTGAGAATGCGCCTATTGTTCAGCTTATTAACAGTGTTATAGAGCAGGCGGTAAGACAGAGAGCTTCCGATATACATATAGAGCCAATGGAGAAGAGTATCCGTGTAAGGTACAGAATTGATGGTAATCTCCGTGAAATTATTGATTATGATAATACGCTTCTTGGTGCTATCACAACACGTATAAAGATTATGTCAGGTATGGATATCTCTGAAAAGAGAAAGCCACAGGATGGTCGTATTACTCTTAATGTAGACGGAAGAGAGTATGATATCCGTGTATCTAATCTTCCTACTGTATATGGCGAGAAATGTGTTATGAGAATTGCGTCCAAAGAAGGGTTTAACATTGATAAATCCAAGCTTGGACTTACACCGGCTGACCTTAAGGTATTTGATGATATCTTAAAGAACCCACATGGAATTATTCTTGTAACAGGACCTACAGGATCTGGTAAGTCTACGACACTTTACACAGCTTTAAGTGAACTGAATACAGAAGATGTTAATATTATCACAGTTGAAGATCCTGTCGAGGCTAATATTGATGGTATCAATCAGGTACAGGTTAATAATAAGGCTAACCTTACATTTGCAACTGCCTTAAGATCAATCCTTAGACAGGATCCGGATATCATTATGATTGGTGAGATCCGAGATGGTGAAACAGCTGAGATTGCAGTAAGAGCTTCTATTACCGGACATCTGGTTGTTAGTACATTACATACTAACAGTACAGCAAGTTCTGTTGCCCGTCTTGAAGATATGGGAATAGAATCTTACCTTATAGCTGATTCGCTTGTTGGTATTATTGCCCAGCGACTTGTAAGAAAGCTGTGTGACTGCAAGATGCCTAAAGAGGCAAGTGCAGCAGAGAAAGAAATGTTAGGCCTTAATCCGGATGAACCATTTACAGTATATGAACCATGTGGCTGTAAGCTTTGTAATGGAACAGGTTACTATGGACGACTTGGTATCTATGAGATAATGAAGATAACACCTTCTATTAAGAGACTTATTTCTAAACATGCTGATGCAGAGGATATTAAGAATCAGGCAATCAGTGAGGGAATGAATACCCTTAAGATGGCGGCAACCAATGCTGTTAAGGAAGGCGTCACAACAATTGCTGAGATGGTTAAGGCTACTTATGAGGCAGAGGAAGATGATTCACAGCCTAATGCAAAGAATGCCAATGCCGGAGCAGTTAAGAAGCCGGCAGCACCAGCATCATCTTTGACATCCGGATTATCAGCCGGCAGGTCAGATGATAATGAAATTGTTGAAATAGAATTAGAGCAGATTGACTAATGGCTGCGTGATGGGGGTTATATTATGTTTACAGTAGAGCAGCTGCTTACGATAGCAAAAGAAAAAAAGGCAAGTGATGTACATGTTACAGTCGGACTGCCACCAAGAGTCAGAATTAATGGAGACCTTGTTGATCTTGAATATCCAAGGCTTACTCCGGCAGATTGTGAAAAGCTTATTCTTGATATTATGGATGAGAGACAGGAAAATATGTTTAAGGACAGAGGAGAACTGGATTTCTCATTCTCGATTCCGAATATAGGCAGATACAGAGTTAATGTGTTCAGGCAGAGAGGTTCTGTTGCGTGTGCAATGAGAATTGTTGGAACAGAAATCCCTTCCCCTGAAAGTCTTGGTGTACCTAAGTCAGTTATTGACCTGCATTCCAAGAAGAGAGGGCTTGTGCTTGTAACAGGTCCTACGGGTTCAGGTAAGTCTACAACACTTGCTTCACTGATTGACAGGATTAATGATAACCGCAATGCACATGTAATAACACTGGAGGATCCTATAGAGTATCTTCACAGTCATAGAAAAGCCATGATTAACCAAAGGGAAATCGGGCTTGATACACGTTCTTATGCAGATGCATTAAGGGCAGCGCTCCGAGAAGATCCTGATGTTATTCTTGTTGGAGAAATGAGAGATCTTGAGACAATATCAACAGCCATAACTGCGGCTGAGACAGGACACCTTGTATTTTCAACACTTCATACAATTGGCGCAGCGGCAACTATTGACAGAATTATTGATGTATTTCCGCCACACCAGCAGCAGCAGATAAGAATCCAGCTTGCAGTTGTTCTTGAAGCTGTTATTTCACAGCAGCTTATACCGACGGCTGACAGAAGAGGAAGGGTAGCTGCATTTGAAGTAATGCATGGAACCATTCCTATAAAGAATCTTATCCGTGAGGCTAAGACATATCAGATTACAAGTGTTTTACAGACAGGAAGAAAAGACGGAATGATATCTATGGATGATGCACTTCTTGATTTGTATAATAAGGGTGTGATTGATGCTGAGAATGCGGTAAGTTATGCTCAGGATGTTAATTATGTTACCAAGAGAGTTAATCAGTTCTTCTAATATGCGGATGTGATATGTAAGTAGGGGCGAGAAATGTTTGCAAAATTAAAAGAATGTAAAAGCATTAAAGAAATATATGAGGTTCTCGGAAGAGAGCCTTTTGAAAAGGTGGCAGAAGTGCTTCTTGTACTATGGAGTGCGCTGCCACTTCCATCTATAATAACTCATGCAATGTGGGCTGGGAAAAATGTTGAAGGGTATGTGTACCGTTTTCATATGTTATCAAAATACCAGACCACGGTTATGTTTATGGGATTGCTGACAATCCAGTTTGTTCTTGTGTATGGTCTGGGACTGATATTGTGGGATAAAGGCCATGCCAGACAGAGGATTGTGGATTTCTTCAAGAAAGAACCCTGAAATATCTTTTTTATAGTGCTTCTTATATGGAGTGGAATCTGTACATCGTGTTCAAAGGATATACATACATCTTTTTTTGGAACGGAATACAGGTATGATGGGCTGCTTACATATTTTTATTATGCAGCAGTGTATATGTGTGCACATATTATAAAGGATGAAAGGCGCAGAAAGAAAATATTTGGCTCATATGCAATAGTATCTGTGATTATGGGGATATGCCTTTTGTTACAGGATTACGGAGTGATTGATGGTGTGTTCAGGTCACAGAGAGCGACAGTGTTTAATCAGTTTAACCATATGGGATACTACCTTAATATGTCAGTACTTGTAATGACCGGATTATATCTCATGCAAGAAAATATTAAGCTGAAAATATTGTATACTGCCGGAATGACATTCCAGTTATTCTGTCTGCTTGTTAATAATACATTTGGCGGATATCTGGGAACGGTTGCAGGCGTTGTATGTGTGTGCATTATATATGCAATCAGTACACACAGGAATAAATGCATTATTATACCACTGGCTGTACTTATTGTACTTAGCATCATGAGTATGGCGGATATGATTCCATCAAGCGCAGGAGAAAATGTTGGCAGAGATTTAAATAAACTTGCACATGATATACGTTCCATTGTTACGGAGGCTGATGATATGGAATCGGCAGGAACGGGAAGAATGGTATTATGGAAGGCATGCTTTAAAATGATTCCAGAAAGTCCGGTTGTAGGATACGGACCAGAACAGCTTAATGATAAGTATTCCGGCGCAATGCTTCCGTGGACAGACAGACCAGCTAATGAATATATACAGCATATGGTATTTCTTGGGATTCCGGGATTGCTGTTGTATCTGGCTTCACTTATTACAATGCTTGTGTGCCAGCTTAAGAGAATAAGAAAACTGACACCTACAACAATAGCAGCAGCGGGGTGTGTAATAGCATATGCAGTGTGTGCATTTACAGGTAATACAATGTTTTACACGACGCCGTATATGTTTATGTTCCTTGGATTGGCGGGGAAAGGCTGGAAGTAAAAGGAATTTCATATTCGGTATCTTATGGTTGAAAACCTGTTGGATAGCCGAATTTTCATGACTTGCAAATAAAAAACTGCAAATATGACGAGAAAACGACCGAATGCGACATGAAAGCTGCCGAATACGACATAAACTCTACCGAATGCGACATAAATGCTGTTTGCATTGAGTGAATTTATATATTATGATTTGAAAAATTATAATATAGGAGGAAGCTAAATGGGGGTAGAGATTAACAGAAAATTCAAGGATGCATTGTTTCGAAAGGTATTTGAAGAGAAAAAGGATCTGCTGAGTCTGTACAATGCGTTAAACAACACAGAGCATACGGACGAAAATCTTATAACGGTGAACACAATAGAAGATGTTATATATGTCGGGTATAAGAATGACATAGCTTTCGTTATTGATAGTGAATTAAATCTATATGAACATCAAAGCAGTGTTAATAAAAATATGCCGATAAGAGGACTTATCTATTTTGCAGAGCTTTACAAGGGTTATATTGAAAGGAATTCCTTAAGAATATACAATGAGACAGAAGTAAAACTGCCTTTCCCAAGATATGTGGTGTTTTATAATGGGGAAAAGGATGAAACGGAAAAGAGCGTGCAGAGGCTTGCGGATTTATTTGTTAGAAATGAAGCTAACCAAAATCAGAAGCCGTGTCTGGATGTGGAAGTACTGCTGCTTAACATTAATTATGGCTGCAATAAAGAGATAATGAACAAATGCCAGAAATTGATGGAGTATTCAAGGCTTATAGCCATGATAAGAGGCAAAACTGCTGATTTAGCGAAGATATATAGTCAGGATAGTATTGAAAAAAGCAAAAAAGAAATATTCACTGAAGCAGTTTCGCTTGCAATAGAAGAGGCAATCAGCAATAATATACTTAGAGAAATACTTATAAAAAACAAAGCGGAGGTGACGGATATGCTTCTGACAGAATTTGACGAAAAGGATTATATAGAGGGAGTAAGAGAAGAAGGCGAAAGAAAAGGCCGAGAAGAAGGTCGGGAAGAAGGAAGAAACAAGATGATATATTCCCTTGTGGAAGACAAGAGTATAAGTATGGAGAAAGGTGCACAAAAGCTTGGGATAAGTGTAGAAAAACTTAAGGATGATATGGTCAAGGCAGGATATAAGCGTCCTGATATTGATTAATTATTATATTATAATAGAACCCCTATATAGTTACTTTTTTATAGTAATTATATAGGGGTTTTTATTTGAAAATTTTAATTAAGACGATATATCTCTACTTCTCTGCCAAATAAATTATAATCAGTTCCTACTTTTTCAAAGTTGGATGCAATATCAAGATTTTTATAAAATGATAAGTAAGTGTCTTTATCATAGATCGCTTCTATATCATAAGTGATATTGGAAGACGGCAGACTTATACCACCTACAGATAAACCATTATTATTAAATAATGATGTGTCAATTAATAAATACAGAGGTTCGTCTTTAAAGTTGATATCGCTATTTTTATAATCAGCTGTTAAAGCTGTGTTATATGTTGTTGCAAAAAAGTGGTTTGTTTTACCAAGAGTATAAGTAGTACAAGTTAAGAGAAATGGTGAGCTTAACATAATTATACAATTGGAATTTTCTTCAATGTCTTCAATTGCAACGCCTTCATGAGGATAGTTGAATCTGAATATATGTGGTGCCATCAAAATGCTTAATGTGGCAAAAATTACAGCGAAGCCATAACACATAATATATTTTAATTTCTTATTTTTAAATATCCAATTTAAGCAATAGCAGAATAGAGATACTACAAATGCTGCAAATAAAGGATAGATAATCATTATATATCTGTTAGATACTCTTCCCATGTGAACGATGGAAGTCATATAAGCATTAACGGCAAGCATTGATATGCATACAATCATAAGTGCAAATAATGCAAAGTTAAAGAACTTAAATTTATGAATGAAATCTATACATTTTCTTTTTATAAGCAAAAAGAAATTCTTTAACCATTTCTCATGTCTGAATATAAAGCAAAAAGGAATGAAGAAGAATAGAAATACAATCAATCCGTAAAACAAATACCATAAAAACATTGATGGCCAAGGGGATGTTGCAACTCCAAATAAATCATTAGTTATATAAGACATATATAATTTAAATTGGAATACAAATGAATATTTTACTACCTGACTGCCGAAAGTCCCTGATGAATCAAACAAATGTGGTATTGTTGCAGGGAATATTGCAATTGACAACAAAGCAGAACTAATCATTGATATTCCAAAACTAATTGCTAATTTAAAATGTTTTGTAATCAGGTAAAAAAGTCCATAAATTAATGCAGCAATAAAAGCAAGGATAATAAATTCATGCAGGGTTAAACAACCGATAAGTGTTGTGATAGCAATTTTAACTAATATATTAATAGGGACTTTTGAGCTGTTCCGCTGATTATATAATTCCGACAGATAATACATGAAAACAACACTGATGGCTGTTGCAGGACAGTATATCCTTAAGAAAAATAAAATGTCCTCTGCACCTGTGGTGAAACCAAAGAATAATACACCGGCAATTCCATAATAAGAATTGTTAGTTATTCTTCTTATTAATTTGAATAAAAATATCTGCTGGATTACAAAAAATATAAGATTAAGTGCAAAACAATACCATGCAGACCATGTTCCGGGAAAAAGTGCACATATAAAATGAAGAAGCATAAATCCTAAGAAAGGATGGTAGTCATCAGCACAATTTTTATAAACAGATGAATAGTCAAATATTTCGGATTTATCAACAGATATGTAGTCGTACAGAATGGATGAATTTTCCCAATTATCAAAATTCTTTAACTGGTTATTTTCCCTGAAAATATCAGTTCCCTGAGAACTGTTGGCGAAACCATAATTCCATAGCTCATCAGAATGAAACCCTTTCTTATTAATCCCAAATGAAAAAGACAGATAAATGCATTGCATTAATATAATGAAAAATAAAAGAATGTGGTGTCTTTTTATGGATTTGAAAGATATAGCTTGTTTCATTGTTTCTCTCCCTCTATAATTGTTAATATATAAATAATATCATGTTGTGCAATGTAATAAAATACCCAAATACAATTTTTGAAAACTATTAATATGATAAGGGAAAATATAATTTACCAGTGATGATTAATGTGGGAAATGATATATTTTGTACAAAAAATCCCCCTTTTGGTATGTGGTGTTTAATAAGAATGCATGATATAGATATAAAGTACTATAAATAGACATATTATTTTTTGTTTATTTTGGTAAAAATATTGTGAACAAATTATGAATGTGTTATACTAATAGCACAATTCAGGATATAAATCCAAGTAATGATGAGGAGAGAGGTATGGAGAGTTTTTCATACAAAGCGGTTAGCGCTGCGGGAAAAGATGTTAAAGGCTCAGTTGAGGCTGAAAGCCGAGAAGAAGCTGCCAGAAAGATTAAGGAACAAGGCTTGGTTCCAGTATCAATCGGCAAGCAGGGAGCACTTGATAAAGATGTTAATATTCCTATATTTAAAGGGAAAAAGATACCTGCAAGAGACATGAGTGTATTCTGTAGACAGTTTGCAAGTATATTGAAGGCTGGTGTAAGTGTTATCAATGCGTTGGAGATGCTTGCAGAACAGACGGAGAATAAAAAATTAAAAGAAGCAATTGTTAATACACAGTCTAATGTAGAAAAAGGTGAGAATTTATCTGATTCTATGAGACAGAATGATGCATTCCCAAGTATTCTTATAGATATGGTAAGAGCTGGCGAGGCATCAGGTAGTCTGGAGAATTCTCTTACACGAATGGCTATACAGTTTGAAAAGGATGCCAAGCTTAACGGAATAGTTAAGAAAGCAATGATGTATCCTATAGTTCTTTTATGCGTAATGATTGGCGTAATTATAGTAATGCTTACATTCGTTATTCCAAGCTTTATGACAATGTTCGAGGATCTTGACAGTGAGCTTCCGGTTACTACAAAAGCAATTCTTGCTATGAGTAACAGCTTAAAGAGTTACTGGTATATATACATAATTGTTGTAGTTGGAATAGTTGTAGGTATACAGATGTACAAGCGTACAGATAATGGAAAACACAACCTTGATAAACTTAAGCTTAAAATACCAGTATTTGGATTATTACAGACTAAGTCAGCTTGTGCTTCATTTGCAAGAACAATGAGCACACTTCTTCAGGCAGGTATGCCAATGATTGATGCACTTGAAATATCTGCATCAACTATGAAGAATGTTTTGTTTTATGATGGCTTAGAAAAGGCTAAGAATGGAGTTTCACTCGGACTGCCTCTTTCAAACCAGTTAAAAGCAACGGGATTATTCCCGGCAATGGTTGTACATATGGTAGGTATCGGCGAAGAAACTGGTAATGTTGAAGAAATGCTTACTAATTCAGCTGCATATTATGAGGAAGAAGTAGAAGTTCAGACACAGACACTTACATCACTTATGGAACCTATTATAATCGTTCTTATGGCATTGGTAGTTGTAATGCTTATAATGGCAATATATCAGCCTATGATTCAGCTTTATAATACATTGGGAAATGCATAATTTTATTAATGTATATAATTTGCTATGCATGTCGCAGTTTATGATAGCAAGTTTATATAAATATATTTCAAAAGGGAGATATGAAACATGAAAAAGACACAGAAAAAATTAGGTAACAAAGGTTTCTCTTTAGTAGAACTTATCGTAGTTATCGCAATCATGGCAGTACTTGTTGGAGTACTTGCACCAACACTTATCAGAAATGTTGAAAAGTCAAGAGAGTCTACAGATCTTCAGACACTTGATTCAATCAGAAGCTCAGTATCAACAGCATTATCAATTGAAAATGTTAACTCTCAGTTAAGTGGATCAACATCTACAACATTATCTGATATTTCTAATGCATCAGGATCAACAACACTTTTAGGATTATTAAAATCTGAACTTAGTGATGATGGTGTTATAGATGCATCTATGAAGTCTAAATCAGGACAGAGTGGAGATGTTACAATTGAAATTGCTGCAGATGGAAAAGTTACTGTATCAGTAAAAGATGCATCAGGTGTAGTTACAGCTGCTAAGTCAAAGACGGCTATGGAAGTAAAATAATTTTGATACATAAAACCTAAGGACCTAATAGTTATGCAATACGAAATATTACTGTACTTCATTATCTTTCTATACGGTACCGTATTCGGAAGTTTTTTGAATGTACTGATTTACAGATTACCTTTAAAAGAGAATATAGCTACAGAACATTCGCATTGTATGACATGTGGCGAGAAAATCCAGTGGTATGATCTCATACCACTGGTGAGCTACATAATATTAGGCGGAAAATGCAGACATTGTAAAGCAAAGATATCACCACAATATCCAATCATTGAAGCGACCAATGGAATAATGTATGTGATAGTCTTCTTGGTACACGGATTTAATCCGGTAAGTATTCTTATGTGTTTTGCGTTTTCGATATTTCTTGTTATTTCAGTCATTGACTGGAGAACTTTCGAAATACCATTTTCACTAAATGTGGCAATTGGTGTGCTGGGAGTTATAAGAATAATATTAGACCACAAGAACCTATTAGATTACCTAATAGGGTTTTGTGTTATAAGTGGATTTATGCTTGTCTGCTTATTTATTGGACGGGCAATTAAAGATATTGACGCATTTGGCGGTGGAGACATTAAGCTGATGGCGTTTGCAGGATTATTCTTAGGATGGAAGTGCATAATCCTGGCATTTCTGATTGGCTGCATCTTAGGTGCAGTCATTCATTCCATCCGTATGAAGGTTACGGATGCAGAGCATGTGCTTGCATTTGGACCATATTTGTGTGCAGGGCTTACGATAGCCATGCTTTTTGGTACGAATATAATTAACTGTTATCTGTCATTAATGGGGTTTTAATTGTTAAGATACCAATGATGGATACAGAAATTTATATATATTAAACTAGATTGATTAGCTTATTATGTGGGGAGCTGGATAGGAGGATTTATGGCTGCAGCTAAAGCCAAAGGCAAATTAGTAAGTATCGTTATTAATAACGAGTATATTAAGATATGTGAAATCACTAAATCAGGAAAGAACAGTACTGTTCATAAGACTGTTACTATTCCTGCACCAGAAGGGTGCTATGAGGATGGTATTCTTATAGATATTGATACGCTTTCAAAAACAATTAAGGGAGTACTTGTTGAACACAGATTTAATTCTAACAGTGTTGCATTTTCTATCAGTTCTCCAAGACTTGCTACTAAGGAAGTCCTTATTCCTAATGTTAAAGCTAATAAAATAGAAAAAATTGTTCAGGCTAATGCAACTGAGTATTTCCCTGTTAATATGGATGAATATATTATCCAGCACACAGTTCTTCAGGAAATAGAAGATCAGGGACAGAAGAAGTTAAAGATTATGGTTGCAGCTGTTCCTTCAGAGGTTGTTGAATCATATTATGACCTTGCTAAGGCGTTGGGACTTAAAGTCGCATTTGTCGATTATGCAGGTAACAGTACATATCAGATTATGAAACAGCAGATTGGTGAAGAAGTCAGTCTTGTTATTCAGGTAGAAAATGATGGTACTGTAATCAATATATTCAAGGAAAATGTATTACAGTTACAGCGTATGGTTCCTTATGGAAAGTCAATGCTTGTAAATGCGGTTATGGATAAGTATGGACTTAAGTATGATGCTGCTACAACAAAGCTTCAGAATGAGACACTTCTCCATTCAAGATTTGATGGTGACGAGGTTACTGAGTCATTAAGATATATGGCAAGTAACATTAACCGAGTAATTGACTATTATGTTTCAAGAAACAGGGTTTCAATCCAGAAGGCTTACCTTATTGGACATTCAACAACAATCAAGGGATTTGCAACACTTCTTTCTAATGAGTTGAATATGCCAATCACTAAGGTTGAGGCACTTAAAGGTATTGTTCTTGATAAGAAGGCTTATGTAGAAGAGGCAACTCTTACAAGTTATGTTACTAACTTAGGTGCAGTAGTTGATCCTGTTGATTTCGTTCCTAGAAAGATGCAGGAAGCTGGTTCCAAGAAGGAAAACACAAAATCTATTATCATAGGATTTTTTGGCGCAATAGCTGTATCAGCGCTTCTTGTAGTTATACCTCTTGTCCAGATTGTTGCACTTAATGCACAGATAGGTTCTCTTAACAAAGATATTAAGGGATTAAGTACGATTAATGATGTTGTTAATTCATACTACAATGTTAAAGATAAATATAATGATGTAGCTGCATTTGCAGCACTTACAGCAGACAGCGATGATTCATTACAGGATTTTGTTGATTATCTTGAAAAGAATGTACCAAGTGATGTAGTTATATCAGGTTTTACGATAAGCTCTGGTGCAGTATCAATTTCAGGAAAAGCAGGAAGCAAGGCATCTGTTGCTTTACTTATCCAGCAGCTGCAAAAGAATCCGGCTATTCTTAATGTTGATGTTCCTACAATCAGTGAGAGCAAAGATAGTCTTGGAATTTCACAGGCTACATTCTCGTTATCATGCACATTTGCAGGTGGAACTACTGATTCAACACAGGAAACTAAGGCATCAACTAAAACAGCTAAGTAGGAGGGGTGACAGATGGATAAAGATAAGTTAAAGGGAATGTTAAAAATCTCAGAAAGAGATAAGAAATTATTGATAGTAGTTATGGCAGTCCTTATTATGGCACTTGCTTACTTCTTTGGTTATTCTAATTTGTCATCACAGGTTGATACTTTATCGACAAAGAAGGCAAATCTCGAAGTTACTAAGAAGGATTTGAAAGAAAAGAATAATAATAAACAGAAGTATATTACAGATACAGATAAATTATCAAAGGCGTATGCTATACTTATGGATAAGTATGATTCCGGAAGTTCACAGCCAAACACAATTGAATTCTTCAATAAGACAGAAGATGTAACAGGAACATGGGTAAAGAGTTTAGCTTTATCGCCTAAGACATCTATATATAAGTTTGGTCAGATTGCTTCAAGTAATACTAACGGTACAAGTACATATTCATCAAATTATGTTGGATATAAGACATCAATTAATATTACTTATGAAGGAAACTATGAACAATGGAAGCATTTTATTAAGTATATAAATACTTATGCAAGCAAATGTACTATTGATTCATTAGCTGCTTCGTATGGTGAAAGTACAGGTACGGTATCAGGAACTGCTGTTATTTCACTCTATTCAATAGAGGGTGGAGACAGAAAGTTCTCAGAACCAAAATTTGACAGTAAGACAGGAACAAAAAATATTTTCTCATCAGGAAGTCTTACAACTGACTAATTAATGAACATAAAGGGAGAGGGATATGAGTTTATTCATTAGGAAAGGAAAATTGAATAATTCGGGATTTTCACTGGTGGAAGTTCTCGTTGCAATTGTTATTCTTGCAATCATATCTCTACCGGTTTTAAGCACATTTTCAAATGCAGCAAGGATTAACGCTAAGGCAAGAAGAACTGAGAATGCCAATACAGCAATTAATAATATTGTTGAGGAGGCGAGAATTGTTTCTTTGGATAATCTTGCTGATGGAAATGGCAAATATAATTACCAGACACTTGGAACAAGCAATAATACATATCTTGTAGCAGATAAAGGGCAGCAGTATTTTACAGGTGTTGATGGTGAAAAGTATTTTATAAGAACAAAATTTAACAGCAATCCTTATAATTCTAATGCTAATGCTGCGGCTGGCAATAAAAAAACTAATAACGATATCAATTCGGCTGGTCTTTC
The DNA here is from genome assembly GCF_000146185.1 of [Eubacterium] eligens ATCC 27750. Taxonomy (NCBI): domain Bacteria; kingdom Bacillati; phylum Bacillota; class Clostridia; order Lachnospirales; family Lachnospiraceae; genus Lachnospira; species Lachnospira eligens. The sequence goes on from NC_012778.1 coordinate 807,561, forward strand.
TGTATATGCAGATATTACGGCAAGTAACAGTTATGTATACAGAGACGATTCAGCAGATACAGAAGCGATTAAATATTTTTCTGATTTGAATAAGACAGCAGTAAGCAGGACGGATATTTCTAAGACTATAGATGTTACTATATCTATTAAAGAGAAGAGTTCTAATCATTTCACACAGGATATTTCAGTTAATGTTACATATAAGTATATAAAAGAAGCGGGCAAGTATCCGGATTATACGGCTCGTTCAATGGATATGGTAACATGGGAATTCCCTGCACATGTTACCGGTTCAGGTACATCAGCAGTATATACAATATCTGGGAAAATTAAAGATAATGCAAAGAATATGTACATATTCTATACTCCATATCAGGGTGAAGCTGTGAGTGGTAAATCTTATACTGATTCAGTTACAGAAGCAGAAATGACATCTGGTTCGGTTGCAACAGAGAGAATTAATATTAACTATGATTATCCTTCAACATATTCCCTGACAAGCGCGGATCATGTGATTAAGGATGTTGATGTATATCTGTTCGAGATGGAGAAGGTAGTCGATACATCAACAGTTGTTGGAAGTCCTGTTTATAAGAAAATGGGAACGAATATTTCTAATGTTTATATTAATGGTGCTAAGGCTATTTCAAGTGTGAATGGTACAACTCCGGTGACTGTTTATTCTAATATAGAAAAATGGGGAGAAATTAACAGTGCTCTTACAAAGCACATTAACAATAAGGATGTATTATATCAGATGACTGTGGATGTATGGCTTTGGAGAGATGTCAAGGATGAGATTGATGATATTGTTGACAGTAATACTGAGCCGACAGCAGAGAAGATAACAACACTTACTACAACCAAGGAAGATTAGTCAGTAAAAGAGTGAGGATAGCATATGGGAAAAGTATTATTTAAAGGTAAAAAGAATAATTCTGGTTCTACTATTGTAATAGTACTGTTGATGACATCATTCGTACTGATATTATCTACACTTATTACAACAACAACAATGATAAATCTCAGAATGAAGATGGCTTCAAGTCAGTCTACAAAATCTTTTTATACAGCAGAACAAGCTGTTGATGAAGTCAGGGCTGCGCTTGGCGTTATTTCTGTTGAATGTTTTAATACTGCATATGAAGAAGAACTTACTAAGTTATATAGTACTAATTCTACAGGAACAACTATTAATAACAAAGAAGCTAATCAGCAGATGCGACAGAAGTATACTAAGGATTTACTTAATAAAATGCAGTTATTTGAAGGGGTACCTAGTTCAGATGCTAAAATAGCCTTTTATCTTGGACAACCAGCAGGCTCATTTACTATTGCTAATTGGAATGCGGATGATACTAAGGCTGATGAAAAGAAGATATATACTTCTTTTGTGGATACTCTTAATAATTATATTGAAGATAATACAAAGCTTTCTGTTGAGAAGGTAACTAAGATTACATTTGATGTATCAGGCGTTTCACCTCTCTATTCATATGCAATCGGATTTTATGACTGTGTAGTTAAATATCTTGATAACAGTGGAAATTATTCTTATATCACTTTCAATGGTGCAGTAGGTATGCCTGATATTGAGATTGATTTTAAGAATGATGATAAAGTTGGAACATTATGCTTCGCTGATTATTCTCTTGTAGGTAATGGTGGAATTATTTTACCGAAAAATGCTTCAGCAACTATCAGTGGAAGTGCATATGCAGGAACTGGGGCATCCGCTAAAGGAACAGCGCTTACGATTAATGATGGTGCCAGTCTTACAATGGGTGGTGGTTATTTTGTATGTGGTGGAAATATTGAAGCTGATAATAATTCAGGACTTTCGGTAAACAATACTTCTTTATGGGCAAAAAATATCAATGTTTCTGATGGAGTTACAATTAATTCAAATGCTGCATCATTTAATCTTCAGGATGACCTTACTGTGGATGGAGAAAATTCTGAAGTCAATATTAATGGTTCTTTCTTTGGATTTGGTTATGAGGAAGGAAATCTTGCAAAGCAGAGACCTAATTACAGTAGTGCTATTATTGTAAACGGACTTAATTCACATATTACATTTGGCACACTTGGACAGTTGTATGTTGCAGGTCGTGCTTATATTAAGTTTTCTGATGACCGCGCATATGCAACAGGTGAATCTTCTGCAGTTAATATTAATCAGGAAATATACATGATACCAGCCAAGCTTCTTACTAATGGTTCAAAGAACCCATCGGCTCTTAATGACAGTGCGGCAAGTGGAGTGAAATTTACATGTGATATTAATGAAAATAATTTCTTCGCATATGATCTGCTTGCTGACGAAAAGTATGAGAGCAGGAATGCTTATTTTGATACAGATGGTAATCTTGTGGATGAGAGTACTCTTGAAACTGACAGTACAACACATCTTATTACAGATGCTAATATAAGAGCTAATTCAAAGACTTATTATTACTTTAAGTTTAAGGATGATTATGCAAGGAATAAGTACGCTAATCTTATATTGGATGATACTGAATTTGAATCATATATATCAGGAAAGAGTGATGATTACAAGGAAAATGCAAGAAAATTAAGAAAGCAGATTATTGCAGCAAAGGATTCATTTAAAGGACTTACTAATTCAAGCATTACAGGTGTGTCTATTAATACACCGGGAGCATTTTCACAGATTACAAGTTCGTCAGGTTCTACATTGTCTGCAGCAGAGTTAAAGATTAAAGCTGCAAGTACAGACCGGGCTTTAAGATATGATGTACTTAACAAGATTCTTGCTAATCCGTTAAAGAGTGATGAGGAATCAGGATGGTATACAAGCAGGGCTGATTTACAGAATGATTTAAGTTCAAGGAATCCGGCTAAATATAGTTCAATTAACCTTAGTAATTACACATTAGGAGATGTATTTGGTAACATTATTAATGAAGAAGGCATTGAAGAATTATTAAGAAGTGGAGCAGGACCAACGTATTCTTATCCTAGATTTACTGATGGAAGCCATTATGCAGTGTATAAGCTTAACAGTGCTGATCCAACAGAAACATTAAAAATCAGCACAGTTGGTTTTGCAAGTGGTCTTGTAGTGTGTACGGGCAATGTGGATGTAGATGTGGATTTTAGTGGCGTTATCCTCGCTAAAGGAAAGGTTACTGTAGAAAGTGGCTGCACAGTAAGCAATGGATATACTGAGACATCATTTAAGACAGCAATGGAAGGTTGGATGAATTCGGCAAATGAAGCAGACGGAACCTTGCGTAATGGATATGATATTGGTCACATTTTCAGATTCTATAATTCAAAGACAACTACTACAAGTGGTACTTTAACTGTTGACAAGATGACTTACAGGGATATGGTCAGAGTTGACAAGTGGAGAAAGTACGAAGAAGAAGAGGCCTATTCAACAGCAACAACAGAGTAATAATGAAATTCATATGGAGATGTGAGATGGGGAAGATAGTGTGTGAAAAGAAGAGACAATTAAATAACCATGGATTTTCTTTATTGGAACTTCTTGTTGTTATGGCAATAATTGCTGTTGTTACGGTTGTTACGATGATTGGTATTAATGTCTTATATAAAGGAAATGCCAAGAAGCTTAATAAGAATCTGTATTCGACAATCAGTGAGTTAAAGACTAATACAATGTCTAAGGCAGGTGACTGGCAGGTTGTTATTAAAAAGGATGGCGGAGATTATGTTATTTCAATGATGTGGAAAAAGGATTCTTCATCAGAATATGTTGAAAAAGATTCGTATAGATGTGGAGCAGGAAGGATTTCATTTACATATGAGAATGGAACACCGTCTGCGGCTAAAGCAGATTTTTCAACTGATGAAATGGTTATTGAGTATGCCAGAGATAACGGTCAGGTCAAGGCTGTTAAGGTGGGGTCTGATAATTATGTTAATAAGGATGATGCACAGTCAGGCACATTTATAATTAAGACATCCGGTACAGAGTATACTTCTGAATTGTGGTATGCAACCGGAAAGGTAATAACGACGAATTAAGCGTTTAGTAAACGGGAGTAGATTATGAAGCGAAACAATAAGGGTTTTTCATTAGTTGAATTATTGATTGCTATGGCAGTTTCCAGTATAGTGCTTACGGCACTTGTATTACTTGTTGCCCAGTCTGTCAAAAGCTACAGCAAACAGACATCACTGGCGCAGATACAGAGTGATGCTGATGTAGTACTGAACCAGATATCAAAAAGTATTCTGGAAGCGGATACGATATATATTGATAAGACTGATGCATATGTAAAATTCTATACCAAGACGGTTTCTGATACTTCAGACCCCACTAATCCTAAGCATATAAAATGGGGCTATTATTACGACAAAGCAGAAAAGAAACTGTATTATACCGATGATACACTTTCTAAAAAGAGTGAAGCCTGTGATTATGTTGAGGGTTTTGATGTGAAGCTTTCAAAATCTAATTTTACTTTGAAGGACGGTCATATTATAGAGGAGCTTCCAACTAATCCAGAAATTCAGGTTTCTATAACTCTTGAACGAATGAAAAATGTGCGAACGGTTACAAGAGAGTATATGGCACGAAATAAAATCGGCAACAATATTACATTGCAGAAAGCAACAGGTGGAGAGGTTACTTTGAAGGCAACAGGTTCGGTTGCGGGTGATAAGTCGGATCTGAGTAAGATTTCAGATACATATTTTTATTAAGATATCAGGAGGTAAGTAATGATGAAAAAAGAAAAATTCAGTTTTAAAAAGTATATTTTTCCAGCAATTGCCTCTGTGGTAGTCTTTGCTTTGATGGTACTTCTTATTGTTGTTACTCGTAAACCAGAGGATGCGGAGGCTGCATCATCGGTAACTATAGGTGGTAAAACTTATTCAGCAGATGGAACACATATGGTTGTTCTTGAGGTCGTGCCTGATGAATCATATGATGTTCTTGGCTCTCTTGTTGCAGATGATCAAGGTGTTGTAAAGTGGACTGATATTGTAAAAGACCAGCCTAAGGTTGGAACTGTCAATTTTGATGAGTACAATAATCCTGCAACAGAAGCTGATAAAACGAAAAATGATAAATTTACACAATATATAAAGGATTATGCACACAAATATCTTTCTTCAATTAACTCTACATTAGGAGGAAAGGTCGCGAAGGCTTATTTCAGAATTAAAGACACAAATAAATTGTATTCCGTAATGGATTCTGATGTGACTATAGCAAGACAGATAGGGTATGATCTTAATAATTTACAGTTAGAGTTTTATACTGTGGATGCAAGTGGAAATGCTGGTGAGTTAATTAAGGATCCATCTACTAATAAACCAATAAGAGATATTTTTTCTTATTCTATATTTGATAGTGCTAAGATGAATGGTGCTCTTGATATTAAATATGTCAAGGCATCAGAAGTTAAAGTCTCTGATATTGATTCTGCTGCACTGGTTTATTTTTCTAAATATACTAATAATGATATCTTACAAATGTATAAGCAGAAAACTAAGAAGGAAGTTACCTCAATAGATAACTGGACTAAAGGTACATATGATTTAAAGGCTGATGTAGCACTTCATCTGTATATGGAAAATATAACTGCCAGCAAAGCTGTAGTATACTGTTCAACAGAGAAAAATGCAATTACAACTAATATTGGTAAGATATGTATGCTTATGGATGCAATAGACGGAGATTATTTCGTTAGGGATTTTGCATATAAATATGTTGGAAATAATAATAGAATGTATGAAGGTAACAGGGGGTGGATTGATGTATCAAATGATACATTAAAACTGTTTCTTAAACAAAGTACAGATGATCCAAACAAAACTAATTTTGAAATGGAATTTGGCTCTACGATGTTCAGTGACTGTCATAAAGGATATGCACCTGCGGGTGAATATAATGGAGCTAATGGAAATTATTCATATCCAAGATATAATGGTACAGAAGATAGTGTACAGCAGACTTTAAGGAGAGCATCATTATCAAGAAAAAATCCTAATGCGCTTGTGCAGGAGTTAGAGTCTGATATAGGTAAGATTAGTGATTTTAATGGTGGCTCATATAAGGGAACATACTATGAAGATGCTAGAAAGGCTTTGGGAATAGGAGATGAAGACGCGTTCAGATATTCTCAGGCTATCAGATACATTTTAGGCGATTTTGATACATCCAATATAAGCACAATAAAGGTATTAGAGGTTGAGCCAGCTGGATATTACAGATATACAGGTACAATGGAAGACCAGAAGAATATAAGAAGATGGTTCAGTTTATCAACAGAGACAAATAGTACAGGGGATAAGTTTACAGTTCCATACAATATTGTAATAGATCATTGTTCAACTAATGCGTTAATTGGTAAAAATGTTGACCTTGCGGCTGAGTATGACCTTATTATTATGGGGGCATATGGAAAAGATAAATTCAATACATCAGATTCTGTAACACCATTTAATACAGAAGTACTTGGAAATGTATTTAGCAAAGGCAGTTCCTATATTTCAGGGGCCGGTTCAGATGTTGAGGGTGCAAAATTAAATGGTAATGATATAACTGATAAGGTATATGACAAGTTATATGATTATACTTTAAGAGGAATGCCAATAGTATTTGATAAGGGTCTGTATTTTGGAGATACTGATGTAACTGATGACGATACCAATATGTATAAGCTAAGAATGGATGATCTTATAACTAAGATATTAGCTGATAAGGGAACTAACGGAAATCTTACATATACAGATGTATCAGCACAGGGAGAGCAGAAGATTTCTATACGGTTAAAGTTTATAAAGAAACCGGGAGAGGTTATTGGTTCTACATATACTAATTATAATGGTAAATTATCTAATCCGGTTGTGTATTCAGTTGATGGTTTAGATGGTACAACCAAGGTTGATGATGTTGATGGTAATATCAAGGTTACATTCAGAGGAAGCGAAGCTTTACCAAGTGGCAATTACAGAATAAAGATATACATTGACAGAAATCAGGATGGCATATTTGCTGATGATGTCCAGAGTGATAAGAAGGAACTACTGTATTATGATAATACTCAGGGCAGAGGTTCTAATGATGAGTATTATGGAAAATTGTATTCAAGCAATGGAACGGGTATATTTGAAACAAGCATATTATTGCCAGCAGCCTCAAGAGGATATTTTGCATGGAAGGTTGAGATTGTTAAGATAGCAGGAACAGATTTTACTTCAATTGATAAAGTAAAGTATTCTGCTAAATCTGTTAATGAAGGTGGATTTGCCATAAAGGGCAATGAAACAACTGTCAAAGTATTACAGATAAATGGTGATGAAGGAAGTCTGAAACTTGAAAGCGGAAGTAATTTTGCCACATATTTTAATAAGGCTTCTAAAGTTACAGGACTTAATCTATACGTTAAGAGAATGAGCTTTGAAGAGGTTAATAGTGTCGCAGACATAGAGAAAGAGTTTGGCAAGTATTCTATGATTGTTCTTGGTATGAAAGATAGTTATGGAAAGAATGCGCAATTTAATGATAATGTAATTGCAGCTTTGCAGAAATATATTAATGATGGAAATGCGGTGCTGTTTACACATGATACAATGTCTTATTATAATTCGGAAAAGAATACTATCAAAAGTTATAATGAGCTTACAAAGTTTACAAAAGGATTTTTACCTTTGATTGGAATGAAATATAGTGGTAGTGATAGTAATATGAATACTAACTTCACTGATTCATTGCATTACTGGCTTACAAGAAAGAGTTTGAACAAATTCCCTTATGTTCATCAAAGTAAGGGTGTATATGAGGATATTGGTTCAAAAACAACAACAACTAATAAGATATCGAAACTTAATGATGGTCAGATTACAGAGTTTCCATATTCAATTGCTAATGATGTAGGAGTTGCTACAACCCATAGTCAGTATTTTGCATTAGATCTGGATAATCATTATGCTGATAATACAGCATCTTCAACACCTACAATATATAACGCGGATGGAAGTATGGCCAGCCAGCCAGTTGTATGGTATACTCTTAATTCTGGAAGTGAAGATACTAAAGGTTATTATGATTATAACGGACAGGATGCGATGAGTAATTATTACATATATTCATATGGGAATGTTACATATTCCACAGCTGGACATAGCAGCATAGGTGGAGAAGCTGAGATTCAGTTGTTTGTTAATACATTTACAAGATCACTGCTTTCTGGCAATAATAATCCTGAGGTTATGTATACGGATGACGGTTCAAAGTATGATGAAAATACTACAGACTATAAGAATTATGTAAAGACAGAATTTGATAAGCTCGCCAGAACTAAGCTGAGCTTTAAGTTCAGAATTATTGATGCTGATCTTATATCTAACAGTGATTATATTTCTGATGCATTTATGTATATTTATAATGATGATGGTACAAGAACAGATGCAATGTATGACAGCAGCAAGGATACTTATCTTGGCAAGATTAATGAGGCAACATTGTCGGATGGAACTAAGACAATATCGCTTACAGGTTCTACATCATCTATTATAGTCGGAAAAGAGTATACGGTGGATAATTTCTGGGATGTGCTAACGGAACTTAATTCAACATTGTCCACTAAGATAAATATTGCAAATCTTATGTCTCAAATGAAAAATGGTAATCTTAAAATTGGTATCCTTGCAACTGATGGAAGTGATGGAAAAGGATATGCAATATTGACGATTGATTGTAAGACATTATTTGATTTGGATTAATTATGACACCAGAGGCGTAGTTGCTTCTGGTGTTTTTTTAAATCTACACAAATACTTATAATATATTATATAAATATATATTGACATATGCTTATTATAATGTTAATATACTTACACATTGATAACGCAACGCGGTATACAGAGGGGATAAGCGTTTTAAGAGTGTTCAGAGGAGGCATATGGGGAAGGATAATGGCGTTAGGGCAGTTGATGCAGATGAATTCTTATCTGGAATTAAGAAGGATGACAGATTTCATCCGATAATTAATATCATACTTTATTATGGAGAAAAGGAATGGGATGGACCTGTATCATTAAAAGATATGATGGTTGATATGCCAGAACGTTTTGCCAATTTATTTGCAGATTATGAGATTAATCTTGTGCAGATGCTTGATTCCGGGAGACTTTTGTTTCATAATGAAGATGTAAGAATACTATTTGATGTGGTAAGCAATATTTATAAGAGGAATATAGATTACATATATTCGAAGTATGATGGAACAGAAGTAGATGGTGAATTATTCTGGATGATTGGGAAGATTACATCTAATGAGAATATGCTGGAAATCAGCAGAGATAAGAAAGGAGAGTCGGTTGTTATGTGCGAAGCGTGGAGAGAGTATTATGATGAAGCCAGACGGGATGGGGCTAAGTCTGCAACATTAAATGCAATTATTTTTATGATTAAATACGGAATATCTAAAAAGGATATATTGAAAGAATATTCAGAGAATGATTACAACGAGGCACTTTCTAAGATGGCTGCGAAGTAAAGATTAACCAACCGGATTATTAATATTACTTATATGATTCGGTTGGATATTTTTTATAATATTTATATATGAATACTTGAATAATGTAATATATGCAAGTATATATTATCACGATAGAAATATAATAGGAGGTCGTTTATTGTATAGTAGTGTATTGAGTGGTGTTTTACATGGAATTAAGGCACAGATAGTCCGTGTAGAGGTTGATGTTGGTAATGGAATTCCAAGCTTTGATATGAGCGGATTTTTGAGTAATGAGGTTAAGGAAGCAAGGGAGAGGGTAAGGGTAGCTATCCGTAATTCTGGCTATGAATTACCGCCACAAAGAATTGCTGTTAATATATCTCCTGCAGATATAAGAAAATGCGGAACGGGGTTTGATTTACCAATTGCATTGGCTATTTTATCAGCAAATGGATATATAGATGAAGTTAATCTTGATAATATGATGATTTTAGGAGAATTAAGCCTTGATGGAAGCATTAATGGGGTGAGAGGCGTACTTCCTTGTGTGTGTTCTGCAAAAGAAGCAGGAATTGATAAGGTGCTTTTACCAGAAGTTAATATTAATGAGGGGAATATTGTTAAGAAGATTAGTGTAATGACAGCAGCTAATCTTAAGCAGGCTGTGAAATATATTAATGAAGGTATTGCAAGTCATAGAAGTACAACTAATGATGAAAATAATTATAAAGCGGATATGAAAAATCCCGAAATGGACTATTCAGACATTAAGGGACAATTTGCTGCGAAGAGAGCAACTATGATAGCTGTGGCAGGAATGCATAATATTATGTATATGGGGCCTCCGGGAAGTGGTAAAACCATGATGGCGAAAAGAATTCCAACAATTATGCCAGAGATGACATTTGATGAAAAGCTGGCTGTTACTAATATATATAGTGTGGCAGGACAGTTAGGAGATAATGGCGGGCTTATGGAAGACAGGCCTTTTCGCGCACCATATCACAATGTTACTAAAGGTGCGTTTTTTGGCGGAGGGATAGTGCCAAGACCGGGAGAGATTACTCTGGCAGGCAAAGGTGTATTATTTCTTGATGAGATGACAGAATTTAAACCTGATATACTTGAAGGACTGCGTCAGCCTCTTGAGGATAAGAATATAACAATCGTAAGAATGAACAGAGCTTATACATATCCTGCAGATTTTATGCTTGTTGGTGCAATGAATCCATGTAAATGTGGCTATTTTCCGGACAGAAACAGATGTAATTGTTTTGAACAGGATATTAAGAGATTTATGGGGAAGATAAGCATGCCGTTATGGGACAGATTTGATATGTGTATAAAGACAGAGGAGATAGGATACAGCGAACTGGGAAATAAAATACATCAAAATGATGGTGAAGAACTTAATTCATTTTCTATGAAAGAACATATAATGAAAGCCAGAACAACACAGCTGGAACGGTTTAAAGGAATGGATATAATGTATAATTCACAAATGAATGGAAGAAATATTAATAAATTCTGCAGGCTTGGAGATGAAGAATCGAAGCTTATAGAGAAAATTTTTGCCAAGAAGAAATTAACTGCAAGAGGCTATCATAAAATTTTAAAAACTGCCCGTACTATTGCAGACATAGAAGGCAATGAATATATTACTACTTCTAATATTAGTGAAGCATTTTATTATAGGGGAATTCCAGAAATAACAGTACACTAGGGGGAACATTGAAAGAAGATTATTATTGGTATTGGGTTAATAATATTGCTGGAATATCTAATATGAAACTGAGAACATTATTTAATGCATTTGATACACCAGAACAGATATATAAGGCGTCAGATAAATTGCTTAACAGTGTGTCAGGAATAAAAGAAAAAGATGTGTCAGCAATTATAGAGTCCAGAAATAATGAATATATATACAGAGGTTATAATGATTTAGAAAGAATGAAAATTAAATTCACATATCCCGGAAAGAATGATTATCCTGAGCAATTAATGAATATATATGATTATCCATATATTCTTTATTATAAAGGGAGACTGCCTCAAGCGAATGTTCCTGCTATAGCTATAGTAGGTGCACGTAATTGTACAGAGTATGGGAGGACAATTGCAGATATGCTGGCAAAATGTTTTGCAGATATGGGAATTCAGGTTATCAGTGGGATGGCATTAGGAATAGATGCAGCGGCACAGAGAGGAGCTGTTAATAAAGGCGGATACAGTCTTGCGGTTCTTGGATGTGGAGTGGATGTGTGTTATCCAAGAAGTAATATAGATTTATATACACAATTGCAGAATGCAGGTGGGATAATGTCTGAATATCCGCCGGGTACGCCGCCAAGAGCCGGGCAGTTTCCGATGAGGAACAGAATTATAAGTGGCATTGCAGATGCGTTAATTGTGGTTGAGGCAAGACAGAAGAGTGGCTCTCTTATAACTGCGGATCAGGCATTGGAGCAGAACAGGGATGTTTATGTTGTCCCGGGAAGAATAGGTGATTCGTTATCAGAAGGATGTCTGAAACTTATAAAGGAAGGTGCGCAGATGATTACATCACCGATGGATGTATGTGCTACGGAGAGTATTAACAGATATCTTAATAAAAACATAAAACAATGTGATTTCCCGAATGATTTGAATGATGCTGGTATATTTGAAGGCAATTTAAAAAAATCAGGGCTTGCAAGCCCTAAAAATATGGTGTATAGTCAAATCAATTTGTTTCCGGTAAGTCTGGAGACAATTGTTAATAATTCTAGGATAAGTCTGGTAGAGGCGGAGGGGATTCTGCTTGAGCTGGAGCTTGATGGGCTTATTGAAGAGGTTTCAAAGAATTATTATATAAGGAAGCATATTTGATTTGGAGGGCTATAGATGCATAAGTATTTGGTTATAGTGGAGTCACCTGCCAAGGTAAAGACTATCAGTAAATTCCTTGGAGCTAATTACAAGGTAATGGCGTCACAGGGACATGTAAGGGATTTGCCTAAGAGCCAGATGGGAGTTGACATTGAACATGATTATGAACCTAAATATATTACGATAAGGGGAAAGGGAGATATTCTTGCTGCTTTAAGAAAAGAAGCGAAGAAAGCTGATAAAGTATATCTCGCAACCGATCCCGACCGCGAGGGAGAAGCTATTTCATGGCATCTTGCAGCGGCACTTAAATTAGAAGATAAAGATATATACAGAATTACATTTAACGAAATCACTAAGAATGCAGTTAAGGCATCATTGAAAGAAGCAAGAAAGATTGATATGAATCTTGTCGATGCTCAGCAGGCGAGAAGAGTATTAGACCGTGTTGTTGGTTATGGAATCAGTCCATTATTATGGGCTAAGATTAAAAGAGGCTTAAGTGCTGGAAGAGTTCAGTCTGTTGCTTTAAGAATGATATGTGACAGAGAGAATGAGATAGATGAATTTATTCCAGAAGAATACTGGTCTATGGAAGCTGTTCTTAATATTAAAGGGGAGAAAAAGCCTTTAATTGCAAAGTTCTATGGCGATGAGAATGGAAAAATTGAAATTAAGAATGGTGCACAGATGCAGGATATTCTTGATGAAGTAAAGAAGAGTGATTTTAGTATTGAAAGCATTAAGAGGGGAGAAAAGGTAAAGAAATCACCACTTCCATTTACTACAAGTACACTTCAGCAGGAAGCAGCTAAAACTCTTAATATGTCTACAAAGCGTACAATGAATATTGCACAGCAGTTATATGAAGGCGTTGATATTAAAGGAAGAGGAACAGTAGGTCTTATTACGTATTTAAGAACAGATTCTACAAGAGTTGCAGATGAGGCTAAGGTATCATCCAGAGAATATATAAGCCAGAATTATGGAGAAAAATATATTCCCCAAGAAGCTAATGCCAAGAAGGATGATAAGAAGATTCAGGATGCACATGAGGCTATCAGACCAACTGATCTTAACTTATCACCGGCAATAGTAAAGGAATCTTTACAGAGAGATCAGTTCAGGCTTTATCAGCTTATCTGGAAAAGATTTGTTGCAAGCCAGATGGCACCGGCTGTATATGAAACGACATCAGTAAAGATTATGGCAGGAAAGTACAGATTCAGCGTAGCAGCTTCTAAGGTTATGTTTGATGGTTTTATGTCTGTATATAAGAATGATGATGACAATGAAGAAAATAATACTCTTGCGAAAGGACTGGACGAGAATTCAGAACTTTCATTGGAAGATGTCAATGGAGTGCAGCATTTTACACAGCCACCTGCACATTTTACAGAAGCATCATTAGTAAAGGCGCTTGAGGAACAGGGAATAGGCAGACCAAGTACTTATGCTCCTACAATATCTACAATTATTGCAAGACATTATGTTATTAAAGAGAATAAGAATCTTTATATTTCAGAGCTTGGAAATGCGGTTAATAATATAATGATAACAGCTTTTCCTACTATTGTAGATGTTAAGTTTACAGCTAATATGGAGTCTCTTCTTGATGGCGTTGCAGAAGGAACCGTGGAATGGAAGGAAATTATAAGAAACTTTTATCCTGATCTTAAAGTTGCAATTGATGAAGCGGAGAAGGAACTTGAACATGTTAAGATAGAAGATGAAGTAACTGATGTTATTTGTGATAAATGTGGCAGAAATATGGTTATTAAGTATGGCCCTCATGGTAAGTTCTTAGGGTGTCCGGGATTTCCTGAATGTCATAATACCAAACCGTATCTTGAAAAGATTGGAGTTCCATGTCCTAAGTGTGGAAAAGATGTTATCATAAAGAAAACAAAGAAGGGAAGAACCTTCTATGGATGTGATGGCTACCCTGATTGTGATTTCGTATCATGGCAGAGACCGTCTGAGAAAAAATGTCCTAAGTGTGGCGGATATATGGTTGAGAAAGGCAATAAAATTGTATGTGCTGATGAGACATGCGGCTATGTAGAGAATAAGAATGACAAGGAACAATAACCGGGTGGTTATTATCAGAAGAAGGATGGGAGATTTACAATGAGTGTTCAGCTTCTTGATAAAACAAGAAAAATCAATAAGCTGCTCCACAATAATCATTCACACAGAGTTGATTTTAATGATATCTGTGATGTGCTTAGTGGAATATTAGAGTCTAATGTTCTGGTTATAAGTCAGAAAGGAAAGATTCTGGGAGCAGGATACTGGAATAATATTGATAGAATAGGCGAACTTATAACAGCGGATGTGGGTGGATTCGTTGACAAGATGTTTAATGAAAGACTGCTTGGAGTATTATCCACAAAGGAGAATGTTAATCTTCTTACACTGGGGTTTACCAGTGGCAGTGAAAGAAAATTTAATGCAATTATTGCACCAGTTGAGATTGCCGGAGAACGGCTGGGAACATTATTTATGTATAAATGTATCAGTGATTATGAAATTGATGATATTATTTTATGTGAATATGGAGCTACTGTTGTAGGACTTGAGATGATGAGTTCTGTATGCAATGAGAATGCAGAAGATGAAAGAAAAAAGAAAATTGTCAAGTCAGCGATTTCTACGCTTTCAGCCTCAGAACTTCAGGCAATAAAGGCTGTTTTTGAAGCTCTTGATGGAACAGAAGGTATTCTTGTAGCAAGCAGGATTGCGGATAATACAGGAATAACAAGATCAGTTATTGTTAATGCACTTAAAAAATTTGACAGTGCAGGTGTTATTTCTACGAAATCATCAGGCATGAAAGGAACAAAAATAAAAGTCCTTAACGAAATTGTGTTTGATGAGATAAAAAAGCTTGATGATTAGGATGTAAAATTGTATAATTGATTCAGCTTAAAGAGTAGGTGTGAAGTGATAAAAGGATGGATCCAATTTATTTGGGTCCTTTTTTGTCAAAATACTTGTAATTTTGACATTATAATTTATAATGTATGTAGTGTTTTTATGTTTTGGTAATAGGCATATTTTGCGTTTTAACACTAAGAAAGGAATAATATATGAGTACAGGTGCTTTTGGTTATGTTAATCTGCTGAAATCAGCAGCAGATGCGAGCTGGACAAGAGAAGAAGTTTTAACTAATAATATTGCTAATGTTGATACACCTAATTATAAGAGACAGGATGTTGAGTTCAGTTCTTTCCTTGCGAATGCATTACAGAGGTCTGGAAAGAGCACCTCATCACTGACACAGAGGGTTAATAATGTTAATTATAATGATTTATCCATAAGAACTTATACTGATAACAGTACACTTTCATATAGAACAGATGGTAATAATGTTGATCTTTCTACAGAGAATGTTGAACTTGCGTCAGAGCAGATTAATTATAATGCGTTAATTGACAGCATGAATAATGAGTTTTCAAGATTTAAGTCTGTGTTAAAATAATTGATGGATTCAGGAGGAAAATCAGCTTATGTCAATGTTTACGGCTTTTAATGTAAGTGCTTCAGGAATGACGGCACAGCAGTTAAGAACAGATGTAATATCAGAGAATATAGCTAATGCAGATACAACAAGAACAAGTGATGGAACACCTTATGTTAGGAAAGCTGTTGTGTTCACTGAAAAAACAATGACAGGTACAGCACTTGGAAAGTCTGCATATGGTTCATATGGAACCGGAGCGTATTCCACATTTTCGGATGCGTTAAGACTTGCCAATGGTGGTGTTGTAGGTAACGGAGTTAAAGTTACATCTGTATATGAAGATACATCAACTGATATGGAAATGGTATATGATCCATCGCATCCAGATGCGGATGAGAATGGCTATGTTACATATCCGAATGTTAATACTGTTCAGGAAATGACTGACCTGATAGATGCGTCGCGTTCATACGAAGCTAATATATCAGCTTTCAACGCAAGCAAGTCAATGGCAACAAAGGGACTTTCAATAGGTTCTTCAACATAAAGTGGATAATAATAACATATTAACTGAAAGAGGAGAATGAATATGGATCTTACTAGTGCGATTGGAACTTTAGGCAGTGATTATGTCAATAAAGTTACATCAGCAATGAAAGATAATGCAACACTTAAAACAACAGGTACAGCAGATTCAGATACTACATTTGATGCAATATATGATTCTGTATCCGGACTGCTTAACAGCACTAATTCTTATGTGCAGAGAGCACAGCAGGCAGAAATTGATTATGCTCTTGGTAACATGACTAATACTCATGAGTTAGGAGTTTATCAGCAGGAAGCTAATATTGCACTGCAATATACAGTTGCAATAAGAGATAAGGCATTGGAGGCCTATAACTCTATTATGAATATGTCAATGTAAATAGGGGTTTTTTATGTTAGATAGATTGAAACAGATTCCAGCGCGACTTCTTGAAATATGGAAGAACTGGACAAGAAATCAGAAAATTATAATTGTAAGTGCGGTGGTTGTATTTATAGCAGCTGTTATCGTTATAGCATATGTTTTATCAAGACCTACATATCAGGAGCTTACCAAATGCGAAGATTACAGTGAGATGAATACAGTTACCACGCTGCTTACAGATAATGGATATACATATCAGATAAATAATATGACTGTTAATGTTAAAAAGCAGGATTTAACTAATGCTAAAATGCTCATTGCATCTAATGACATTAAGCCTTCAGGATATTCACTTGATGATGCACTTAACAGTAGTCTTACTACGACGGAAGCTGACAAGAATAAAAAATATGCAAAGTATCTGGAAACAAAATTTGCAACGGATATAGCATCTCTTGATGGAATTAAGAAAGCTTCTGTTACAGTTCATCTTTCAGATGATACTAATTCTTTTTATTCAACGAAAAAAGATACCACTGTTGCTGTTACAGTTGATACAAGTAAGACTGTATCAGATGACGCTGCTGAGAGCATAGCTGTATTTCTTGCAACAGCGGTTGGAAGCAGCACAACTAACGGAATAACAATTATTGATACGACAGGAAAGACTTTATTTAACGGTTCGGATAATTCGGGTTCAGTATCTAACATCTCATATTCCAGCAAGCTTAAGTATAAGTCACAGATTGAGTCTACTGTTGCAGCCGGAGTTAAGAATACCGCTCTTTCAACATCTCTGTTTAATGATGCGACAGTTGCTATTAATCTTGATCTTGACTGGGATACAGTTAATAAGATTGCAACTGAATATACAGCCCAGGAGGGAAGAGAAGAAGGCTTATACGATACTTCATATGAACTTGAATCGACAGGAAACAATGGAGCGGGTGGAACACCTGGAACTACAAGTAATGGCGAGGGTGGAACGACATACGATCTTACAGATGGAACATCAAGTTCTTCTACATATACTGTAAAACAGTATCAGTATCTTCCTAACCAGCTGGTTACTACAACTAATACTGAACCAGGAAAAATAGTATATGATACATCTACTATGTCCGTTACTCTTATTAAGAATGTTGTATATAACGAAGATGATTGCAAAAAGCTTGGATATCTCGATAACATGACATGGGATGAATTCAAGGCGCAGAACGCTGATCCTGTTCAGGTACAGGTTAATGCTGACTGGATGAATATGCTTTCTAATGCAACCGGAATATCAACTAACAACATAACAGTGCTTGCATATAATGTTCCATATTTTTATGATGCTGCTAAGACAAGTGTGTTAAGCAGAGCATCATTCTGGATACAGATTGCACTTGCAGTTGCAATTCTCGGTATACTTGTATTCATAGTTTTAAGAAGTGCAAGGCCTCTTACTGTAGAAGAAAAGGAGCCAGAGCTTTCTGTAGAAGAAATGCTTGCTTCAACTAAAGAGAATCAGCCTACTGTTGATGAAATTGACCTTCAGGAGAAATCTGAGACAAGAAAGGCTATTGAAAAATTCGTTGATGAGAACCCGGAAGCAGTTGCATTGCTGCTTAGAAACTGGCTTAATGATGACTGGTGATAATTACTGGGGATAATTGAAAAAGATTAATACATATGATTGGAGATGATACATATGCCAAAGCCAACTGCAAGTAGTGAGAGAGAAATGGATGGTGTGGAAAAAGCTGCAACATTACTTATTGCACTTGGACCTGAGAAATCAGCTCAGATTTTTAAACATTTAAAAGAAGAAGAAATTGAACAATTGACACTTGAAATAGCTAATACAAGCAGTGTGTCACCTCAGACAAAAGAGAAGGTACTTAATGAGTTTTATGAAATATGTCTTGCACAGCAGTATATTGCAGAAGGTGGTATTTCGTATGCTAAAGAACTTCTTGAGAAAGCTCTTGGCGAGGACAAGGCGAGAGATGTTATTGGAAAACTTACGGCAAGTCTTCAGGTTCGTCCTTTCGAATTTATCAGAAAGACAGACTCTACTCAGTTACTTAACTTTATTCAGGATGAACATCCTCAGACTATTGCTTTGATACTTTCTTATCTTCCGGCATCACAGGCATCTAATGTTGTATCATCACTTCCACCAGAGAAGCAGGCAGATGTTGCGAAGAGAATTGCTATGATGGACAGGACATCGCCAGATGTTATTAAGCAGGTAGAGAAAGTGCTTGAAAGAAAACTCGCTTCTCTTGTGAATCAGGATTACACTATTGTTGGTGGTGTTGATGCAATTGTTGAAATACTTAATTCTGTTGACAGAGGAACAGAAAAGCATATTATGGAAACTCTTGAAGTTGAAGAACCAGAGCTTGCAGATGAAATCCGTAAGAAAATGTTTGTATTTGAAGATATTCTTTCTCTTGATAACAGAGCTATTCAGAGAGTTCTCAGAGATGTTGACAATCATGACCTTGCTCTTGCACTTAAGGGAGCAACGGAAGAAGTGCAGAATGTTATTCTTAATAACCTTTCAACACGTCTTGCTTCTATGATAAAGGAGGATATGGAATATATGGGTCCTGTCCGTATGAAAGATGTTGAAGATGCACAGCAGAAGATTGTTAATATTATCAGAAAGCTTGAAGATTCAGCAGAAATTGTAATATCACGAGGCGGAGGTGACGAGATAATTGTCTAATCTGTTAAAAAAAGACACTATAATTAATAATGATGAGAGAGTTATTGATTATAATGAGCTTATCAGGAAAAAGATGCAGTCTATAATGAAGTCCAGAAATAATGAAATGGATGCAGATGGTTTTATTAGTGGTCTGCATGCTGATATTGTAGAAGAACTTATATCGGATGATAATACAGCAGATTCACGTACAGATGATTCATCAGAGGGAGAACATCAGGCTGCCGCATCATTGGAAAATATTAATGCAGAAGCTGAAAAAATAATAGAAGATGCAAGACTTCAGGCTGAACAGATAATAGCAGATGCCAATAAAAATGCGGCTGCTGCATTTGAAGAGGCTAAACAGAATGGCTACTATGAGGGTAATGCGGCTGCACAGGAAGAGGCAGACAAAAAGCAGGAACAGCTTGAAGCAGAATATAATAACAGGAAGAAAGAGCTGGAGCAGGAATATAATGATCTTAAAGAAAAGGTAGAGCCACAGCTTGTTGAAGTTATTACTGATGTGTTCAGGAAAGTAACGGGAGTTGTTGCAGAAGATAATCAGCAGATTATTTTGCATCTTATCAATGATGTTATGCATAATGCTGATGGAAGCAGGGATTATGTAATAAAAGTATCTCCTGAAGATTATAAGTTCCTGGTTAATAATCAGGGAAAGATATATTGTGCTATGTCAAGAGAGGTTAATATTGATATAGTTGAGGATACCGGACTTGAAAGAAATCAGTGCATGATAGAAACAAATACTGGAATATTTAATTGCAGTCTGGATATTGAACTTAACAATCTTATAAAAAATATAAAGCTGTTAAGCTGTGTGTAGTGACTGAGATTATATATTATTTGATATAAGGAGGATGAAATGCTGGCAATTAATAAAAATAAATATTTATCATTGACAGAAAAATCCTTCTATAAAAAGTTGGGAAAAGTAACTAAGATTGTAGGACTTACTATAGAATCTGTCGGACCAGATGCAAAACTTAATGATTTATGCAGGATTTATTCTGCAGATAACAGTCAGGAATTATATGCGGAGGTTGTAGGATTCAATGATTCAAGTGTATTGCTGATGCCGTTTGATGTTGTAGATGGAATCGGCCCGGGATGTGTAGTTGAAAATATGGAAAAACCACTGACAGTTAAGGTTGGGGATGGAATATTGGGACATACACTGGACGGACTTGGTAATCCTACAGATGGCTCAGAACTTGAATTGACAGATGAGTATCCTGTTGAAGCTGCTCCACCTGATCCTATGGACAGGGAGATAATAAGCCAGGTCCTTCCATTGGGAGTTAAGGCGGTAGATGGACTGCTTACAGTTGGAAAAGGACAGAGAATTGGTATATTTGCAGGAAGTGGTGTAGGAAAGAGTACGCTTCTTGGTATGTTTGCAAGAAATACGAAAGCTGATATTAATGTTATTGCTCTTATAGGAGAGCGTGGCAGAGAGGTCAGGGAATTCGTGGAAAGAGATCTGGGACCAGAAGGAATGGCAAGGAGTGTTCTGGTTGTTGCTACTTCAGACAAGCCTGCACTTATAAGAAATAAGGCGGCAAAGACAGCAACGGCTATTGCAGAATATTTCAGGGATCAGGGCAAAGATGTACTTCTGATGATGGATTCACTTACAAGATTTTCCATGGCGCAAAGAGAAATTGGGCTTGCTTCAGGGGAACCTCCGGTTACAAGAGGATATCCGCCCAGCGTATATAGTGAAATGCCTAAGCTGCTTGAGAGAGCGGGAATGTCAGATAAGGGCTCAATAACAGGATTGTATACCGTTCTTGTTGATGGTGATGATTTTAATGAGCCTATAACTGATACAGCCAGAAGTATTCTGGATGGACATATTGTATTGTCACGAAAGCTGGGACAAAAAAATCACTATCCTGCTATTGATGTGTTACAAAGCATATCAAGATGTATGAGTCAGATTGTTGACAGGCAGCATAAACAGATGGCGGGACGAATGAAGAATGTTATGGCAACTTATAATGAGGCGGAAGATCTTATTAATATTGGCGCTTATAAGAGTGGTTCCAATAAAAATATAGATTATGCCATTTATAAGATTGATACTGTTAATAAATTTCTTATGCAGCAGACTGATGAAAAATTTGATTATGATGATGAAATATCACAGTTATCAGATATATTTGCAGATTATGAAGCATTTGAAAATGGAACTCTTCAGCTTAAGAGGTAACGGAGGCATGAATGGCTAAATTTTTGTACAGTATGCAGAATGTCCTTAATATTAAAGAACGACTGGAGACGCAGGCTAAAACAGAATTTGCAGAAATGAATAACCGTTTATCAATAGAACAGGATACAATGCGGCGTCTTGTTAAGAGAATGAATATGTATGAGCAGCTTGCAAAGGATTCTGCAACACAAAGCATTGATATTGCCGAAATGCGAAGATGCAATGAGGCTATTAAGATAATAAAAAACCAGATAACACAGCAGGCTGTAAGAATAAGGATTGCGGAAAGAAATGTTGATAATGCAATGAAAAAACTTACAGAGGCTGTTCAGGACAGAAAAATTCATGAGAAGCTGAAGGAAAAGGCGTTTGACGAGTTTAAGCTTGAGTTAAATGCACAGGAAGTGAAAGAGATAGATGAGACAGTAAGTTTTAACTATAATAACAAAGATGAGTAATTGTTGTTTGGAGAAAGAGTATTATGGCTAAGAAAAAAGATGTTAATGTTGATGAACTTGATGAAGATTCAGGGAAGAGTGGCAAGCTTATAAGCGTACTTGTTGCAATTCTTATAATTATAATATGGCTTGTTATATTTGCACTGCTTATCAAAATGAATGTTGGCGGTGTTGGAAGTATGTTAAGACCGTATCTTAAGAATGTTCCTGTTATCAGTAAGATTCTGCCGGATCCTACTGATGAAGAGATTAAGGAAGAAACCGGTAACCAGTACAAGAATCTTTCTGAAGCGATAGACAGAATAAAGGAGCTGGAAGCAGAGCTTAAACAGTATACTGATTCTGACAATGCTTCATCGGAGACTATTGCAGAGCTGCAAGCAGAAATAGCACGCCTTAAGGTGTTTGAAGATAATGCACAGTATTATCAGGAGTTAAAGGATAAGTTCGACAGGGAGGTTGTATATACTGATAATGCTCCGGATATATCTAATTATAAAACATGGTATGAAAGCATTGATGCTGAAAATGCTGCCAAGCTATATGAACAGGTTATAAAAGATCTTGAATATTCGAAGAAGGTTAAAGAGTGGGCAGAGACATATTCGAAGATGGATGCAGCGAATGCGGCAGCAATTTTAGAGGAAATGACCGGAGATACAAATTTGGTATCAGATATTCTTTTGAGTATGACATCTAAGCAGAGAGCTGCTATTCTTGCCGAGATGGATCCTGTATATGCGGCAAAGCTTACTGTAATTATGTATCCTGGCAAAGGTTAAGTTTTGAGGGATATGTTCCGATACACATAGAGGATTAGGAGTATTCTGATCTAATATGCAGGAAAGGAGGAAGAATAATGGTAAGTTCAGTTATTTCGGGAATTTCACAGAAAAGTGTGAGTGCAGTTGGTTCTATATCGGGCAGACAGAATTCACAGGATTCTTATGGGACGGATTTTTCTAAGGTTATGAGTGCATCATTGCAGAATGCAGGCCAGGGGGAAAAGGATTCCTTTGGAGTATCAGGCGATAGTGTGACAGAAACTACAGCTGCCAAGCAGAATAATAATGTTGCCAAGCAGGATAAAATAACTACTGAAAATAAATCTGATGCTGTGGAAGCTTCTAATGAAGGTAAGCTTAAAGAAGATATATCAAAGGCGGTTTCTGATATTAAGGATAAGATTAAAGAAGCTATGGATGTTTCTGATGAAGATATCGAAAATGCAATGGAGCAGTTAGGAATTGGTATTGCTGATCTGCTTAATCCACAGAGTGTTACAGACCTTGTGGTTACATTAAGTGGTAACAGCGATTCATTAGAATTTCTTACAGATGCTTCAGCAGTTGCTGCTCTTGAAGATATTCTGAATGCTGTTAAAGAGATTACACAGAATCTTACAGAAACTTATAATGTTGACATTACATCTGTTAAAGATATTGTCAAAGATCTGGACATGACTTTTGATAAGAATACTGTTGACTATCAGGATGACAGGAAGAGTGATGATAATCTGACTGCAGATACTGCGGAAAGCATAACTGATGTGATTGCAGAAAAGACTGCAGTTAAAGGTGATAATGCAGCTACGGATGAAAAAAAGAATGATTCTGATACACATTTGCAGGATAAGAGCAATGGCAGTATCGAAAGAATAGCATCTGATATGACGCAGAGTATTCAGAAGGCTTTTGGTGAAGTTGTGAGTGAGACATCCGGAGTTAATGAGGTTGATATTGTAAGACAGGTTGTTGAACAGATTAAGGTTACAGCAACTCAACAGCTTTCAAGCATTGAAGTTATGCTTAATCCGGAGAATCTTGGAAAAGTGCATGTTGCAGTTACTGCAAAAGAGGGAATTGTTACAGCACAGCTTACGGCACAGAATGAGCAGGTTAAGGCTGCACTTGAAAATCAGTTGACAGCACTTAAGGAACAGTTTAACAATCAGGGCATCAAGGTAGAAGCAGTTGAGATTACAGTACAGAGTCATGGCTTTGAATCTGAACAGAATCTTGAAGGCAACAATTCTAATCAGGCACAGCAGGAAAAGAAATCTCACAGAAAAATTGATTTAAGCAGTCTTGAGGAACTTGATGAATCTGATATGACTTCAGAGGAAATAAGGGCTAAGGATGCTATTGTTAATGGCAACAGCAGTGTTGAATATTCAGCATAATTATAATAAGAAAGGAGAATATGGATGGCTAGTACGATAGGTGCATGGTCTTATGTTAAGAACGATGGTTCATTGTCTACAAAGGATGATGTTAATACTAATATAAGTTCAACAGGTAAGAATAATAGTTCGGGCAATAAGACAACTCTGGATGTTAATGAGTTTTTACAACTTATGGTTGCTGAAATGCAGAATCAGGATCCACTCGAACCAACAGATAATTCAGACTATATGGCTCAGCTTGCTACATTTACACAGGTAGAGGCAACCAAAGAAATGAATACCAATACTTTGCAGGGAATGGCGTCTGATCTTGTTGGAAAACAGGTTATTATGACAACCAATCAGAATAGTGATGGATTCATCGGAGGAACAGTAGATTACTGGGAATCTATTAATGGAACTGTATATCTTGGAATTGGCGGAAAGCTTTATGATATATCAGATCTTGATACAGTTATGGATAAGTCATACTATGATAAATGGAGTGGAAAGACAGATACAAAGACAGATACAAAGACAGATACAAAGACAGATGCAGATAGTAAAACTGATACAGGTAATACTAAGACAGAGGAGTAACCGTTATGATGAATAATATGATTAATGGAAACATTACTTCTATTGAACAAATGACTGATTATATTGGCAGGAATGATTCCTTAAACAATGTAAGCAAGACTTATGAGGGAAAAACATTTGCTGA
Organism: [Eubacterium] eligens ATCC 27750; assembly: GCF_000146185.1. NCBI lineage: Bacteria > Bacillati > Bacillota > Clostridia > Lachnospirales > Lachnospiraceae > Lachnospira > Lachnospira eligens. The sequence goes on from NC_012778.1 coordinate 832,565, forward strand.
TATATATAAACAGAAACGTTCAATTGAAGAGGTTATTTCTGATAGTGATATTGATGCATCAAAGAAATTGAAATTCTCAAAGCATGCAGGCGAAAGGCTGAATGAAAGAGATATTCAGTTATCGGATGAACAGATGACAAGGCTTGAGGAAGGAACCGAAAAAGCAATTTCGAAAGGAATCAAAGAATCTCTCGTTATAATTGATGATCTTTCTTTTATAGTTAATACAAAGAACAGGACCGTTATTACAGCGATGGATCAGAATAACAACAATGATAATATCTACACTAATATTGATGGAGCGGTTATTATATAGCTGGACCGAAAGGAAGCGGATGTTCCTGACTGCTTGATGGAACGAAGCTCCTCAATATGGTGTCATCAGGATATTACATATGGGCAAATATGGAGGAACAATATTATGATGAGATCAATGTACTCTGCTGTGTCAGGTCTTAAGGCACATCAGACGAGAATGGATGTTATTGGTAACAATATCGCCAATGTTAATACTGTGGCATTTAAGTCGCAGTCTATGACTTTTTCAGAGGTTTTTTATCAGACAACACAGACCGCTTCAGGACCTAATGCTGAATCAGGTAAGGGTGGTACTAATGCAAAACAGATCGGACTTGGTTCATCTGTAGGTTCTATATCAACATCAATCTCAACAGAGGGTGCATCTGAGAGAACTGATAATGCATTTGATTTAAAGATAGGCGGAAGTGCTTTCTTTATTGTAAATAGTGCAGGCAATACTTTCTTTACAAGAGCTGGTAATTTTAAGGTTGATGAATCAGGCGCTCTTGTAACATCAGCTGGTGCTAATGTTATGGGATGGCAGGTAGATGAGACAGGTAAGGCTGTTAAGGATGTTGTTTCAAAACTTTATGTGAACAGTCCGGAATTTGCGTATACATCTCCTCAAAGGACATCTGCTGTTAATTTTACTGGTAATATTAATGCAAGTTCTAAGGATACTATTACAACAACTCTTAATTTTTATGATAGTCTTGGCAATTCTTTCCAGGCTACTGTTAATTTGGATTATGCCGGTGTACAGGGAGATAATACACAGTACACTATGACATGTGTAGGGGTTTCTAAGAATGGCAATCCTACAGATCTTACATTTACAGCATCCGGACCATTATCATTTAATACACTTACAGGTCTTGCAGATCAGTCTAATGCTAATATACAGCTTACATTTTCTAATGATGCGACTTTGGCACAGACTAACGAAAATATTGATATCAGAACTATTGGAGAGAGCGAGACAAGCCCTGTACTTACACTTAGCGGTTCAGGACTTACAATGTATGCTGATAAGACATCAATTAAGGGTAATCTTGGAATAGATGAGGTTGGAAAAGGTAAGGCTGTCGGTAAAATGACATCAGTTGGCATTGATAATTCTGGATATATTGTTGCCAGCTACAGCAATGGAGATACTAAGAATATAGGTCAGATAGCAGTTGCTACTTTCTCTAACCCGGAAGGTCTGCAGAAAGAAGGAGAAAATCTTTACTCTGCAACACTTAATTCAGGTTCATTTGATGGTATTGGTGAAGATGTTACAACATCAGACGGCAGTATTTCATCAGGCGTACTTGAAATGTCAAATGTTGACCTTTCATCAGAATTTACTAATATGATTACAACTCAGAGAGGATATCAGGCTAATTCGAGAATTATAACTGTTTCAGACACACTGTTAGAGGAACTTATTAATCTTAAGAGATAATTTTTAAGTATAAATGCCCCGGAATTAGATGATTTCGGGGCGTTTTTGTCTGTTTTTTCAAAGTATAACTTGCATTAATCGGTATGAAGTGCTTTAATATATTTAGTTGATTTTAACGGAGGTACTATACCTTATCTTGTATCGGAGGTATTATGATTGAAGTAACGAGACTTAATGGGAAGGATTTTGTTCTTAACGCAGAATTAATTGAAGTTATGGAGGAAACTCCGGATACTGTTATTACTCTTACAACAGGACATAAGTATGTCGTTAAAGAAAGTCTTGATGAAATACTTGACAAGATATTTACATATAAAAAGAATATAATCGGCAATATACATGTCGTTAAGACAGAAGCTGAATGATAATATATAGAACATAAGAATTTTGGAAGGGGCAATTATGGATTTAGCTACACTATTGGGAATAATTATTGGCTTTGGCATGGTTGTACTGGGAATTATAACGAGTACGACCAATCCTACACTGAAAGGAATTATGGATACTTTTGTTGATATCCCGTCGATAGCGGTTACTATTGGTGGTTCTTTGGCGGGTATGCTGACATCGTATACATTTAAGACATTTATCGGACATCTTAAGGGATTCAGCATTGCAATGAAAGATCCTAAGCTTGATAATGGACAGGTAATATCTAAGATTATTGAGCTTTCTAACACAGCCAGAAAAGAAGGCCTTCTGGCACTTGAAGAGGTTGCTCAGGGACTTGACGATGAGTTTATGAAGAAGGGAATTCTTCTTATAGTTGATGGTACTGAGCCTGAACTGGTAAGAGGTATTCTTGAAACAGAACTGGTTAATCTGGATACAAGACATAAGAGTACAATTGGTTTCTTTGATAACTGGGCGGCACTTGCTCCTGCATGGGGAATGATTGGTACACTTTTAGGACTTGTTAATATGTTAAAGAACTTATCTGATTCAGCGTCAATCGGACCTAATATGGCGGTAGCACTTCTTACTACGCTTTATGGTTCGTTGATTGCTAACTGGCTCTGTGTTCCTATATCTAATAAGCTTAAGCTACAGAATAATGATGAGTATCAGCTTAGAGAGATTATTATTGAGGGGCTTCTTTCTATTCAGGCAGGAGAGAATCCAAGAGTTATAGAGGAAAAGCTTAAGTCATTCCTTTCACCATCTGCCAGAACAGCGTTATCTGAGCAAGGAGGAGGTGAAGGCTGATGGCAAAACAGCGTACAGAGGATGCACCACCAGCGGCTCTCTGGAAAGATACATTTTCAGATCTTATGAACCTGCTTTTGTGTTTCTTCGTTTTATTGTTTGCAATGTCAACAGTTGATTCGCAGAAGTTTGAAGAGATTGCAGCTTCACTTTCATCAAGCTTTAGTGTTCTTCCACAGGGTGGTTCAGCCTTATCTAAGGAAGGTATTCTTGTAAGTAGTGGTGCAAGCCAGCTTAATGATTTAAGCACTTTTTATAATAATATGGGACTGAATAATGATGGTAATATGTCACAGGATATTCAGAATGCCTATGATGAAATTGAGAAAGAAGGTCTTGAACAGTCAGAAAGTATGGCTCAAGAGATTAAAGATAAGCTTACTGCAAGCGGTGTGGCAGACCAGATAGAAGTTACAGCATACAGCAAGTATGTTATGCTTAATGTTAATGGTGGAATTTTATTTGATTCCGGTAAAGCTGAATTAACACCACAGGCACTTACATTGCTTGATAAAGTGGCAGATGCACTTATAGAGTATGATGATAATGTAATTACTATAGAAGGTCATACGGATAATGTGCCAATTAATACATCGCGTTATCCTAATAATATGATGCTTTCTTTATACAGAGCATATAGTGTTTTTGATTTCTTTGTTTCTGACAAGGGCTTTTCAGATAAAACAATGTCATCTTCCGGCAGAGGAGATGCAGTTCCTATTGCAGACAATGGAACTCCGGAAGGCAGAGCGCAGAACAGAAGAGTTGAAATAAAAGTGTATAATGCAATTAACAGTTAACAGGAGGATAACTCATGAAAAAGAGTATGCTTAATGTGATAACACTTGCACTTGTATTGGTTAATCTTATACTTACGGTGTTGCTCACATTTTCACTTGTATCTACTAATAAAAAGACGAATTCCTTAATTACCAAGGTCGCTCAAATTATTGACCTTGATGCGGGTGGAGGACTTACTAATAATACATCCGGAAGTGGAAGCACTGGCATAGAAAATATTAAATATGTTGATGTTAAGAATAACGACAGTACAGATATTATTGTTTCGTTTGTTGATAATGGAAAAACAAGATATGCTGTTCTTACTGTATCTTTAGGACTTAATTCTAAGGCTAAGGATTATAGTACAGTATCGACTTCAATCGATAACGGTATGAAAGTAATTGTTAATAAGGTTACTAATGAAGCTAATAAGTATACATACAGTACTATTAGTGCGAATAAGACTGCTATAGAGACTAATCTTCTAAAAGAAATGCAGGAATTATTTAAGACAGAGACGATTCAATCGGTTCTTGTTAATATGGTTATTCAGTAATGATGATATATACAATAATTATTAAAGGAGGTGAGGAAGATGGGAGAGGTTCTTTCACAGAGTGAAATTGATAACCTCTTGAAAGCTCTCAGCAGCGGAGAATTAGATGTTGATGAAATGAAGAATACAGAAGAAAAGCAGGTCAAGAATTATGATTTTGCAAGACCTTCTAAGTTTTCTAAAGAACATTTAAGAACTCTTGAGATTATATTTGAACATTTTGGCAGACTTCTGGCAACGAATCTTCCTGCTTACCTCAGAAAATCGGTGAGTGTTGATGTCGTTAACTCAGAAGTTGTTATATATTCAGAATTTTCTAATGCACTTTCTAATCCTGTATTGCTTGGAGTTGTAGGAATGCAGCCGTTGTCAGGCAATATAATTATGGAAATGGCTTCAAATCTTGGATTTGCCATTGTTGACAGATTGCTTGGTGGTGCAGGTAATTCGCTTGATAAAGAAAGAGATTTTTCAGAAATAGAGCTTTCTATACTGGAAAGAATATTTACAGTCTGCGTTAATCTTATGCAGGAACCATGGGAGAATGTAGTTAAGGTTAATCCAAGACTGGAAAGAATTGAAACTAATTCACAATTTGCCCAGATTATTTCTCCGAGTGAGACAATTGCGATTGTAACCATTAATTTAAAGATTGGTGACGTTGAGGGACTTGTGAACATATGTCTGCCATTTGCTACATTAGAGCCGGTAATGGATAAGCTCAATACCAAATACTGGTTTTCTAATATGCAGGAGAAAGATACTAATACATATGAAGATGCAATTGAGACTGTTATTGATAAGGCAATGATTCCGGTAAAGGCAGTGCTGGGAACATCTAAAATCAGTGTTTCAGACTTTGCGAATCTTCAGATTGGCGATATAATAAGGATTGATAAAAAAGTCGATCAGGAACTGGAAGTGTTTGTTGGAAATATTAAAAAGTTTAAGGCTCTTCCGGGATATTACGAAGATAAATATGCAGTAAGAGTTACAGAAGTAATTAGAAAGGAGAGTGAATAAGAATGGATGGAATGTTATCCCAGGACGAGATAAATGCACTTCTTAGTGGAATGGGGTCAGGAGGAGATGATGCTGAATCAACAGGTACAGCTACTGTGACTGACACACCGGATAACAACTCAGCAGAAGACAGTTTTACTCTTACAGAATCAGAAAAAGATGCTGTTGGAGAAATATCTAATATAAGCATGGGAACAGCAGCTACAACACTTAGTTCGCTTCTTTCTCAGAAAGTTAATATTACAACTCCAAAGGTTGAGGTTGCAACATGGGATGATTTATCAAGGGAATATGACAGACCATGTGTTATGATGCAGATTTCATATAAAGAAGGTCTTGCTGGAAATAATGTACTTATTCTTAAGGAAAATGATGTTAAGATTATTACAGATCTTATGATGGGAGGCACAGGAACTGCTAATCCGGATGAACCGCTTTCAGAGTTACATCTGAGTGCAATAGGTGAAGCAATGAATCAGATGATGGGTTCTGCAGCAACATCTATGTCGTCAATGTTTAACAGAAAGATAGATATTAGTCCTCCAGTTGCAAATCTTGTTGAAACTTATAATGAGTTAGATGAGGGAATGCCTGCATTTCTTAATAAACCTTTCGTTAAGGTAGCATTTAAAATGCAGATTGGCGACCTTATTGATAGTGAGATTATGCAGTTATATCCTAAAGAGTTTGCACAGGAATTATTGAATATGTTTACGCCATCATCTGATGACAGCAGCAATTCGCAGCCACAGCCAGAACCACAGCCGGCGTCGCAGGCACCGGTACAACAACCAGCACCACAGGCCCAGCCGGTACAACAACCAGCACCACAGGCCCAGTCGGTACAACAGCCTGACATGAATATGCAGCAGGCAGGTATGATGGGACAGGCAGTGCCACAACAGGGAATGGCTATGCAGCAGGGAATGCCAATGCAGGGTATGCCGTATGGATATGGAATGCCAATGCAGGGTATGATGGGACAGCCAATGCCAATGCAAGGCTATGCACAGCCACAGGATGTCAATGTTGCTCCGGCAGCATTTCAGCCATTTGCTACAGATGTCAATCCAATTTCACAGAAAGAAAACATCGAACTTATAAAGGATGTTCCACTTGAGGTAACTGTAGAACTTGGAAGAACAACAAAGTCAATCAAGGATATTCTTGAATTTGCGCCAGGAACAATTGTTGAGCTTAATAAGATTGCAGGAGAATCTGTGGATGTTCTTGTTAATGGCAAGTATGTAGCTAAAGGCGAAGTGGTTGTTATTGAGGAGAGCTTTGGTGTTCGTATAACTGAAATTATCAAATAAATTATTACAACTTTCTAAAATTTGTAAAAAAACAGTAGGAAAATTGTGATTTTTGTTGTATAATGCATTAGAATGAATTTGGTGAAAAATTTGTTTTTTCGGATAGGAGAAATTTATGGCAAAAAATATTTTGATTTGTGATGATGCTGCATTCATGAGAATGATGATTAAGGATATTCTCACAAAGAACGGATACAATGTTGCAGGTGAAGCAGAGAATGGTGCTAAGGCGGTAGAGAAATACGCTGAATTAAAGCCAGATCTTGTACTTATGGATATAACAATGCCAGAGATGGATGGTATTGAGGCACTTAAGAAGATTAAGGCATCAGTTATTATGTGTTCTGCAATGGGACAGCAGGCTATGGTTATTGAGTCTATACAGTCAGGTGCTAAAGATTTTATTGTTAAGCCATTTCAGGCTGACCGTGTTATTGAGGCTGTTCAGAAGGTTGTTGGATAATAATGTTTGTTTTAGCAGGATTGAATAGTAGATGGGAAGCGTTTTGCACAGTTGCTTACGCTTCTCGTTATTTTTATATTTGTATTAGCGCTTACATATTTTGTTACAAGATGGGCTGGCAGTATGCAGAAGAATAAAATGGCAGGCAGTAACATCCAGATACTTGAGACTATGAGAGTGACTAATTCAAAGTATATCCAGATTATCAAGATTGGCAGCAAATGTTTTGCTGTTGCAGTCTGTAAGGATACTATGACCTTCTTATGCGAGGTTAATGAGGATGAACTGGCATATTCGTCAGATTCAAGAGTAATCAATACCGAAGGTTTCAAGACAATACTAGAGAAGTTTAAGAAAGACAAACCGGATAATTAGTTAGGCAGGGACAGATAGTTTATGTTACGGTGGATTAGAAAGCACAAAAAGGCATTAGTTGGAATATCATCAGGCGTTGGAGTATTTTTAGCAGTTGTTACAATGCTTACATATAGGGTAATGGCTGCAGATACAGATACTGCTTCGGGAAACAGCTTGATCAATATCGGTATATCTGCAGGCGATGGTAATGATATGGCTAGTGTTTTACAGATGCTTCTGGTACTTACGGTTATTTCACTGGCTCCATCGATTCTTATTATGCTTACATCGTTTACGAGGATTGTTATAGTTCTGCATTTTACAAGAGCAGCTATAGGAACGCAGACGGTACCGCCTAATCAGGTTATCATAGGTCTGTCTTTATTTTTGACTTTTTTTGTTATGTCACCTACATTTACAGAAATTTATGACAGTGCTTTAAAGCCGCTATCTAATAATGAGATATCGGTAGAGGAAGCGTATGAAACAGGCGTTAAGCCGCTAAAAACATTTATGCTGAAGCAGACATCTACCAAGGATCTTGATACTTTTTTTAAGATTGCTGGATATGAGGAAGGATCTGTTACATCTGAAGATGATATTTCTATGACAGTACTTGTGCCGTCATTTATTATAAGTGAATTGAGAATAGCATTTATTATAGGATTCCTTATTTATATACCATTTATTATTATTGATATGGTTGTATCTTCAACTCTTATGTCAATGGGTATGATGATGCTTCCACCTACTACGATTTCTGCACCATTTAAGATTCTGCTTTTTGTTATGGCAGATGGATGGAATCTTATAATTGGAAATCTTATAACTACATTTAAGTAAGACAGGGGGAGAATGACATGGATGCTGGACAGGTTGTAACAATTGCAAGGCAGACAATATGGGTTATAGTCAAGACATCTGTACCTCTTTTGCTTGTTTCTATGATAGTGGGACTTATAATAAGTCTTTTTCAGACTCTTACTTCAATCCAGGAACAGACACTTACATTTGTTCCTAAACTTCTTGCTATTATGATTGCGCTTATGCTTATGGGGAACTGGATTCTTAATGAAATAGTTTCTTTTATGCAGATGCTTTGGGGAAGTTTTGGTCAATATGTTTGATGGCAGGTATAGGGTGTTATGAATTTTACTTTTGCTTTAGCACAATTTGAACTATTTGTTTTGATATTAATAAGGCTGGCATCTTTTGTATTTGCTGCGCCTTTTTTTAATATGGCAAATGTACCTAACAGGGTTAAGATTGGGTTTTCATTTTGCCTTACAATTATGGTATATTCGCTATTTCCTGATATGTCAGTTGAATATAATGGAATGATTGAGTATGCAATTATTGTTGTTGAGGAAATTATAGTAGGAATTCTTCTTGGTGCAGTATCATCATTCTGTGTCCAGATTATTATGTTTGCTGGTAAGATAATAGATATGGATATAGGTATTTCAATGGCGCAGCTTTATGATCCGACAACCAGAATGCAGGTTGGAATTATGGGGAATTTTTATTATTACATGATGATGCTTCTGCTTATTATTTCTGGAATGCATCAATATCTTGTTTCAGCTATAGTTGAGACATACAGAGTTATTCCTATTGGTGGAGTAAAATTTGGAGCTGGTATTTATACTGGCATAATCGGGTTTGTGTCTGATTTTTTTGTTATTGGATTCAGAATAGCATTGCCCGTTTTTGCTGCTATACTTATGCTTAACTGTGTCCTTGCTATTCTTGCAAAGGTTTCACCGCAGATGAATATGTTCGTTGTTGGTATGCAGCTTAAGATTTTTGTTGGTATATTTGTTATTTTATTTACGATTTCAATGCTTCCATCAGTTTCTAATTTTATTTTGGATGAAATTGAAAAAATGTTTGCGATATTAGTAAGGGGTATGAGTTAGTGCAGGATACATTACTTTATATGAATCTCCAGTTGTTTGCTAAAGACGGACCGGGCGGAGAAAAAACTGAGCCGGCAACCAGTAAGAAGCTGGATGATGTAAGAAAAGAAGGACAGGTTGCAAAGAGCAAAGAGCTTATAACTGCTGTGTCTCTTATGACATTATTTATAATCATTAAAATATATGTTGGTAATATTGGTACTAAACTGATAGACTCATTTAAGACGATATATGGACTTATGGGAAAGGTTATTGATGACAGTTCTAAAGGAGTGACTGTTAATATGGCTGCAAGTATTGCGAGTCAGGCATTTACCATTATTTTAAATGCGGTTATACCCATTCTTATTATTGCAGTTATTATTGCCATTCTTGGAAATGCATTACAGCAGAGATGGATGGTTACGGCAAAGCCTTTAGCACCTAAGGCCAGTAAAATTAATCCGCTGAATGGATTTAAGAGACTTTTTTCTGTAAGACAGCTTTTTGAACTTTTAAAAGCTATAGCAATGATGTCGATTATTGTTATTATGGTGTATAACTGTGTAAAGAAGAATATGAACATTCTTCTTACATTTTATGATGTTACTCTTTATACGGCTCTTGCAACGGTTGGCAATATAATTATTAATCTTGGAATTCAGATAAGCGCAGTATTTCTTGTGGTTGGATTTGTTGATTTGCTGTATCAGAGACATAAGTTTAAAAATGATAACATGATGACTAAGCAGGAAGTTAAAGATGAATTCAAGAATGCAGAAGGAGATCCGCAGGTTAAAGGTCAGATAAGACGGAAAATGCAGGAAATTTCAAGAAGGAGAATGATGCAGCAGCTTCCTGAAGCTGATGTGGTCATAACTAATCCTACACATTTTGCTGTTGCATTGAAATATGAACCTGATGAAGGAAAAGCGCCTGTGGTTATTGCAAAAGGAGCTGATTATCTGGCTTTCCAGATTAAAGATAGAGCTAAAGAATATAATATAGCGATTGTTGAAAACAAGCCGCTTGCGAGAATTTTGTATCATAATGTAGATATAGGAACAGAAATTCCTCCTGAATTATATTATGCGGTTGCTGAAATTCTTGCATCTGTTTTACGCGCAAATAATAGATAATAGTCGAAATATGTGATATGATATAAAATAATGACTAAATTGAAAGGAGAGAAATAATGAAGATCAAGAAAAATGACCTGTTTATCGGAATATACCTTCTTGCAGCGGTTTTATTCTTCATTATTTCAATTCCGTCATGGCTGCTTGATATTTTACTTGCAATTAACATTCTGGTTGCACTTGTTGTACTTTTTAATTCATTGTTTGCTAAAGAAGTTCTGGATATGGCATCTTTTCCTACAATGCTGTTATTTACAACAATTTTCAGAATTTCTCTTAATGTATCATCGACTAAGCTTATATTAAAGAATGGTTATGCTGGTAAGGTTGTTGATACATTTGGTAAATTTGTTGGAAGTGGTAATCTTGTCATTGGTATTATCATATTTATTATTCTTATTATTATTCAGTTTATTGTTATTAATAAGGGTTCTGAACGAGTTGCTGAGGTAACTGCAAGATTTACACTTGATGCTATGGCAGGAAAACAGATGGCTATTGATTCGGATCTTAATACAGGTGCCATTACTGATAAGGAAGCAGCAGAAAGAAGAAAAAAGTTACAGCAGGAAAACAGCTTTTTCGGTTCTATGGATGGTGCTACAAAGTATGTTAAGGGAGATGCTACAGCCGGTCTTATAATTACAGGTATCAATCTTATTGGTGGTATTGTTATGGGAATGGCGTACGGTGGACTTACGATTAATGATGCACTGTCTAAGTATACTATTCTTACAATTGGAGATGGCTTATGTTCTCAGATTCCTTCATTGCTTATTTCGCTTGCAACAGGTGTTCTTGTTACCAAGGCTTCAAGCGAAGGTGAACTTGGAGATGAAATTATAGGGCAGCTTTTCTCTATGGACAGAGTTCTTCTTATGGTTGGTGCAGCACTTATTCTTCTGGGAGTAACAACACCTCTTCCATGGTATATTTTTATTCCATTGGGTATGGCACTTATAATTTATGGCAGAAAGCTCAGCGCTAAGGCAGGAGAGACAGCAATAGAAGAGAGTGCTGAACAGGAAGAGACAGAAGCTTCAGAAATAAGAAAACCAGAGAATGTTGTTTCTTTACTTAATGTTGATCCTATTGAACTGGAATTTGGATATGGAATTATTCCACTTGCCGATGTCAATCAGGGCGGGGATTTGTTAGACAGAGTAGTTATGATAAGAAGACAGATTGCTTTGGAACTTGGCGCGGTTGTACCTATTATAAGACTGAGGGATAATATTCAGCTTAATCCTAATCAGTATGTTATTAAAATTAAAGGTATTCAGGTTAGTGAAGGTGAAATTCTTTTTGACCATTACATGGCTATGAACCCTGGATATGTTGAAGAAGAAATAACCGGTATTCCTACATTTGAACCATCTTTTCATCTTCCAGCTATATGGATAACTGAAAGCCAGAGAGAAAGAGCAGAATCACTTGGGTATACGGTTGTTGACCCACCATCAATCATTGCGACACATCTTACTGAAGTTATAAGGCAGCATATAGCAGAGTTGCTTACAAGACAGGATGTGCAGAATCTTATCAATAATATTAAGGATAATAATACAACTCTTATTGAGGAGCTTGTTCCTAAGCTTATGGGAGTTGGCGAGATACAGAAGGTGCTTCAGAATCTCTTAGAGGAGGGAATATCTATAAGGGATCTTGTTACAATATTTGAAACGCTGGCTGACCATGCAGCTGTTACAAGAGATCCTGATATACTGACTGAATATGTAAGGCAGGCATTGAAGAGAGCTATTTCAAGCAAATATTTCCTGACAGGTGAAGTAACGAATGTTGTTACTGTAGATCCGGCTATTGAACAGGAGATTATGAATTCGGTCAAGAATACAGAGCAGGGGTCATATTTATCACTTGATCCGGAGAGAAGCAAGAAGATAATTGAAGCTCTTGGAAATGAACTTAAGAAATTAGAGGATATGGGAAAGAATCCGATAGTTATTACATCGCCTATTGTAAGAATGTATTTCAGAAATCTTGCAAAGGACTATTATAAAGACATTATTGTGATTTCATATAATGAAGTTGAATCAAATGTTGAATTACAATCAGTTGGGATGGTGACAGCGTAAATGATAGTTAAAAAATTTCAGGCAGATACAGAGACGGAAGCTATATTAAAAGCGAAGGAAGAGTTAGGCAATGGTGCAGTAGTTCTTAATGTTAAAACATTGAAACAGAGGGGAATATTCCGATTGTTTAAGAAGGATGTTGTTGAAGTTACGGCTGCATTAGAAGAAAAAGATTTTATCAATGGGATTAATAATAAAAAACCAACATTTGATAATAAGAAGGCAGCTAATAGTGGATTTAATACAGGAATTGGCAATATGAAGAGTATTACAGAGTCAAAGCCTGTTATAAATTTAGTGGCTGATGAAAAAATAGATGTTAATGGCAATGCTGCAAATATTGAAAAGAAACTTGATTCATTACATTCTCTTTTAGAAAATCAGATTACCTCATCATCAGCTGTACATAAAAAACAGGATACATATGTGCAGAATACGAATTTGAATGATAAAGATGTAACACCGGGTAAACAGATAGTAAAGGAACGTGAAAATGCAAATTATAAATTTTTGCAGCTGATATATAAGAAGATGATAGGGAATGAAGTTGATACCAAATACGCTGATGAAATTATAAGCGATATAGAAGCTTCATTAAAAAAGGAATCTAATATTGACAGTATTCTTGCAGCTGTTTATCAGAAAATCATACTTAAGCTGGGTACACCTAAAACTATTTCGTTAGGAGATAAGCCAAAGGTTATACTTTTTATCGGACCTACAGGGGTTGGTAAAACTACAACTATTGCTAAAATAGCGTCTCATTTTAAGCTTGAAAAAGAAACTAAAGTTGCATTTATAACATCAGATACATATAGAATTGCTGCAGTTGATCAGCTTAATACATATGCTTCGATTATAGATTGTCCGGTTAATGTGGCTTATTCTGCGGATGAAATAGGTGAATGCCTTGATGAGTTTAAGGATTATGAACTTATACTTGTAGATACAGCCGGAAGATCGCATAAATCTGAGGAGCAGATGGAAGAATTAGACAATCTGATTGAAATGATTGCTTCGAGAGCAGATGAATTTGATCTTGAAATATATCTTACATTAAGTGTGACAACTAAGTATAAAGATTTAGTAAATATTGCGGATAAGTACAGACATATTGAAAACTGGGCACTCATATTTACTAAACTGGATGAAACCTGTTACCTTGGTAACATGCTTAATATGAAGCTGTATACAGGAGCACCACTTTCTTATACAACATCGGGACAGAATGTACCTAATGATATAGAGGTTATAAATGAACAAAGACTTGCTAAGTTATTATTGGGAGGTAATTCGTAATGGATCAGGCAGAAAATCTCCGTAATATAATAAAAAAACAAAACCAGCGGGATGTCGGTAATGCGCGTGTTATTGCTGTAACCAGTGGAAAAGGTGGTGTTGGAAAGTCAAGTGTTTCGATTAATCTTGCAGTACAGTTCGCCAGAATGGGAAAGAAGGTTATAATTCTTGATGCTGATTTTGGTCTTGCTAACATAGAGGTTATGTTTGGTGTGATTCCGAAGTATAATTTAAGTGATTTAATGCTTAATGGAATGGATATAAAAGACATAATAACAGATGGACCAGAAGGCGTTAAATTTATATCAGGGGGTTCAGGAATAGCGAAGCTTGTTAATCTTGATAAGGAACAGGTTAAAAGACTTGTTAATAAATTATCCGAACTTGAAAGTATGGCAGATGTAATAATTATTGATACCGGAGCGGGTATTTCAGCATCTGTAATGGAATTTCTTGTGGCAAGTCCTGAAACTATTCTTGTTACAACACCAGAACCTACATCTATAACTGATTCATATGCATTGATGAAGGCTCTGAGCATGAATGAAAGTTTTAGAAAGAATGAAACTTCAATTAAAATGATCGCAAACAGAGTAACATCAGAAGATGAAGGCAGAAAATTATATGAAAAACTCAATATAGTAGTGTCAAGGTTTCTTGATATTAATATGTCATATTTAGGTACGATTCCAATGGACAATAATAATATAAAGGCTGTTATGAAACAGAAACCAGTTTCACTTATATACCCATCATCAGCTTCTTCCAGACATTTTGTTGAAGTTGCTGAGAAAATTATGAATGAAGAAACGGATATTCCACCTCAGAAAAGAGGAATTAGAGGATATCTTAAATCTGTTTTTGCTAAAAACTTACGATAAATGAGGTGAATGCATGTTTGAACCGCTTGTTATTGGAGGAAAAGTTGAAGCGTATAAAAAGAATACGAGTTTAAAAGAAGATGTCAGGCCTAGAGAACAATTCTTAAGTCAGATAATGGATATTAAGGATGAAAGCATTGTATGTACAATGCCTGTTGATAAGGGCAAACTGATTGTTCTTGAGGTTGGAATGGAATTAGAAGTTTGTTTTTATTCCGGTAAAAATGTGTATAATGCTGATTGTGTAATATCTTCGAGAGGAAAAGAAGGTAATATTTTTACTATGGAATTAAAACTTATTACGCCTCTTAAGAAATTTCAGAGAAGAGAATATTACAGACTGGAATGCACTCTAGAAGCTGATGTCACGATTATTGATGAAGATGAATCAGCACATTTTAAAAAGACAGGCAGTCTGCCGGATGTTCTTTCAATGCCGTCAGAAAAAGGTATAATAACTGATATAAGCGGAGGTGGACTCAGGCTTATTATGAATAAACAGTATGAAAAGGATACTGTTGTTGCAGTGAAATTTACAATTGCAATAGGTGGCAGGAAAAGGGATATGTATCTTCCAGCCAGAATTATACTTTCTTTCCGAAAGACTAATGATGAGAGTGTGTTTGACAACAGGCTTCAATTTATCAATATTAAAAGCGAAGATACAGAGGATATAGTTAAATATGTATTTGAACAGCAAAGGTTTATGAGGCAGAAAGAGAGGGGAATGTAGAATGGCAAAAAAAATCCTTGTAATAGATGACTCTGCACTCATGAGAAGAGTAATATCTGATATAATCAATGAAGGTAATGATTATGAGGTTGCTGCGATTGCAAAGGACGGACTTGAAGGCTTTGATATGATTGTTTCTAACCCTAATCTGTATAGTGCGATTATTCTGGATATCAATATGCCTAAGATGAATGGCCTTGAATTGTTGCAGAAGTTACAGAAAAATCATATTGAACAGACTGTTATAGTAGTTAGTACGGTTGCCAAGGAAGGGGCTAAAGAAACCATTCAGGCCTTGGAGTATGGAGCTTTTGATTTTGTAACTAAGCCTGAGAATTATTTCGAGACTAAGGGTAATGATTTTAAAAGGCGTATTCATGATATGCTTAATATTGCCACAAGTTCAAGAGCTTCAGTGGAAAGAACAAAACCGGCGGTCAGCAGAATAACACAATCAGGCAGTAAGCTGTCATCTTCTCTGACAAGCAGGCTTTCATCAGATAAAAAAGCATCTAATGATGCAATATCTGCGTTAAGAAAAAGAAATGAGGTTTATGATACACTTCCACCTAAAGTTAATCCTGCAAAGTTTACTAATATTAAGAGTGGAACAAGGAAGATTGTGGCACTTGCGTGTTCAACCGGAGGACCTAAATCATTACAACAGGTAATACCAATGCTTCCTAAGAATCTGGATGCCGGAGTGGTACTTGTACAGCATATGCCGGCAGGGTTTACAGCATCCTTAGCAGCCAGGCTTAACGAAATAAGTGATATTAATGTTAAGGAAGGGGCAGATGGTGATGTTATACAGAAAGGCTGGGTATATATTGCACCGGGAGGAAAACATATAAAAGTTGTTAAGAAGGCAGCAGAGTATGTGATAAAGCTTAATGACGAGCCTCCTATAGATGGATTAAGACCATGTGCCAATGTGATGTATAAATCACTTGTACAGTGTAATTATGATGAGATTACATGTGTTGTCCTTACAGGAATGGGAGCTGATGGTACAGAAGGAATAAAAGCTCTTTCAGCAGGCAAAAAGAAAATCCATGTTATTGCACAGGATGAGGAAAGCTGTGTTGTGTATGGTATGCCTAAGGCTATTGCACAGACAGGACTGGTTGATGAGGTTGTTCCTCTTAATAAAATTGCTGAAACTATAACGAAGAATGTGGGGGTATCTTAAAATGGATGTAAGCCAGTATTTAGAGATATTTATTGATGAATCTAACGAACATTTACAGAACTTAAGTGATGGTATTATGATTCTTGAAAAAGAACCAGATAATAGTGATACTATTAATGAAATATTCAGGGCAGCACACTCTCTTAAGGGTATGGCTGGAACTATGGGATATAAGAGAATGCAGAATCTTACACATGATATGGAAAATGTATTCTCAGAGGTCCGCAACGGAAATATTAAAGTAGATTCAAGAATGGTTGATGTGTTATTCCAGTGTCTTGATGCACTTGAACAGTATGTTAATAATATTCAGGAAACATCAGATGAGGGAACAGATGATAATGAACCTATAATTAAGGCTCTTAACTCATTTATTGTTAATAATGAGGATAAGGGTATACTTCCAGAAGAAGCTAAGAAGGAAGACGTTCCTGCTGAGGAAAAGAAAGAAGAAAATGTTGAAGCCGGCGATGGCTCATATGCTAAATATAACAACATGGTGTTTGCTGATTTTGAAAAGAATGCTGTTAATGAAGCTCTTGAGAAGAAAATGAATGTTTTCGTTATCAAGGTGAGTGTTGATGAAAACTGTATTCTTAAGGCTGCAAGAGCTTTTCTTGTATTTAAGAATCTTGAAGGTCATTGCGATATTATTAAGTCAGAGCCGTCAGCACAGGATATTGAGGATGAGAAGTTCGAACTTGATTTCAGTATAGTTGTAGTTACTGAAGAAAGTTATGAATCTATTATTGGAATAATTAAGAATGTATCAGAGATTAAAGATGCTGCAGGTGAAGCCATAACAACTCCTTTTGCAGAAGATGATGAAAAGGAAGAAGTCAAAGAAGAACCAAAGCATGAAGAAAACAAGAACCAGTCAGAGACAAAGCCGGCTGCTGCATCAGCTACAGCAAAGAAACAGACTCCGGCAGCTAATAATAACAAGTCTGGCAAGACGGTAAGTCATACGGTCCGTGTAGATATTGAAAAGCTTGATGTCCTTATGAATCTTGTGAGCGAACTTATTATTGCAAAGAACGGGCTTGTATCTGCAAGTGTAACAGAAGATGGAACAACATCTGTTAATCAGAAATTCGGTGAGCAGATTGAGTATCTTGAGAGGGTAACGACTAACCTTCATGAGTCTGTTATGAAAGTAAGAATGATGCCTATTGAGAGTGTATTTGCAAAATATCCTAGAATGATAAGAGATCTTAATAAGAAGCTTGGCAAGAAGATGGAACTTTACATGTCTGGTGAAGAGACTGAACTTGATAGAACAGTTATTGATGAGATTGGAGATCCAATCATGCATCTGTTGAGAAATTCTGCTGATCATGGTCTTGAAAGTGCTGAAGTGAGAGCGGAGAGAGGAAAGCCAGAGGTTGGTTCTATATGGCTTGATGCTTATCAGGAAGGTAACAATGTTGTTATTGAAGTAAGAGATGATGGTAATGGTATTGATGTAGAAAAGGTTAAACAGAAAGCTGTTGAAAAGGGAAATCTTACTCAGGAGCAGGCAGATGTACTTACAGAGAAAGAAGCTATTGATCTTTTATTCAAGCCAAGCTTCTCAACATCTGATAAAGTTACAGATGTATCAGGAAGAGGTGTTGGACTTGATGTTGTTAAGTCTAAGATAGAAGCTCTTGGTGGTGATGTTGAAGTCAAGACTACATATGGCGAAGGAAGTACATTTAGTATAAGGCTTCCTCTTACACTTGCTATTATTCAGGCACTTATGGTTAAGGTTGGCGAAGAAAAGTATGCGATAGCGCTTGGCTCTATTGAAACTATTGAAGATGTACCAGTAAGTGAAATTAAGTATGTTCATGCTAAGGAAGTTATTAATCTCAGAGGCAATGTAATTCCTCTTATAAGATTAAGAGAACTTCTTGATGTACCGGGTGAACCTGAAGAATCAGACAATATAGTTATAGTAATTGTCCGTAAGGGAGATAAGCTTGCAGGTCTTGTGGTTGATAATCTTATTGGACAGATGGAAATTGTTATTAAGTCACTTGGTAAATACATTAATATTAACAGAATGATAAGTGGTGCCACGATTCTTGGTGATGGTTCTGTTGCCCTTATTATTGATGCCAATACACTTGTATAGAGGAGGAATATGTAATGGAAAATGTTAATGTTATAGAAGATAAGAGTGCAGAGTCAACAACTTCTGTACAGTATATTGTTGTCAAAATAGGCAATGAGCAGTATGGTATTGATATTAAATATATTGATAATATTGTCAGAAGCCAGAGCATTACAAGAGTCCCTAAGACACAGGCATACTATAAGGGTGTTATTAACTTAAGAGGTGAGATATGTCCTATAATGAGTATGCGCCTTAAATTAGGACTTGCAGATGATGAATTAACAGATAAAACAAGATTTATAATTGTAAAAGTAGAAGGTGCATCTATTGGCGTGATTGTAGATCAGGTTAAAGAAGTTGTTACTCTTGAAAGTGAAGAGATAGAGCGTGTAAGCAGGTCAACAGGTGATGATGCGGCAACTAATTATATCAATGCAATTGGAAAAAAAGATGGGGAACTTATTTCACTTTTGGACATTGTAAGTCTTGTTGTAGAGAATGATTAATGTAAGAGGTGAAGGTATGTCGAAAATCGATTTAAATCAGCTTAATGATATACAGTATGATGTTCTTAGAGAAATAGGCAATATAGGCGCAGGTAATGCTACAACAGCATTATCACAGATGCTTAATCAGAAAATGGATATGTCTGTTCCTAAGGTTGCACTTGTGCCATTTAATGAAATATCAGATGTTATGGGGTCTGAGGATCAGACTGTTGTTGGTATTATGTTAGGCTTTGAGGGGGATGTGGAAGGAATGATGATGTTCCTTTTTGACACAAAATCAGCACATCACTTGGTCAATACTCTTATGATGAGAGATAAAGAGGATGGAGTCGAAGAAGGAGCAGAATTTTCTGATATGGATATGTCGGCTCTTAATGAGATCGGAAATATTGTTTCCGGCTCATATCTTACAGCAATATCCAAGCTTACTAATCTTAAAATGATATCAACTGTTCCAGAGATGACAATTGATATGATAGGAGCATTACTTAGCGTACCGGCTTCTGAATTCGGTAAATATGGAGATAAGCTTTTACTTATACAATCCCAGTTTGGAGAACTGGATTTTGTTAATGGATATTTCCTTATGATTCCTGAACTTAATTCATATGACAAGTTGTTAGAGTCGTTAGGTGTGTAGGATATTTTTGAAAGAGTTATGATTATGGGAAGTATGATAAAGGTAGGCATGGCTGATTTAAAGGCATGTAAATGCCCTGATTCTCTTACAACATTGGGATTGGGCTCATGTGTAGGCGTTGCATTATATGATCCGGTAACAAAAGTGAGTGGACTGTTGCACTGTATGTTACCGGATAGTACCCAGTTTAGAAATAATACCAATGTTGCTAAGTTTGCAGATACTGGTATAGATGAACTGATAAAACAGATGAAATCTTTAGGAGCTAATGACAGCAGGCTTGTAGCTAAGATAGCCGGTGGTGCACAGATGTTTGCAAACAGGACTAATAGCGAAGCTTTAAGAGTAGGGGAACGCAATGTTATTGCGGTAAAACAAAAATTAAAAAGTCTCAATATAAGAATTCTGTCACAGGATTGTGGTGAAAATTTTGGTAGAACAGTGGAGTTTTATTCGGAGACAGGTGATTATGTTATTAAAGCAGTAGGTAAACCGCAGAAAGCTATATAATTTATTATATGAACATGCTGATTGAATAATTGGAGGCTTTATGAATAAATTTAGAAATTTGCCGGCTCTGATTACATTGCTGGCAGGATTTATAACCAGTGTTATCATGATTGTACATAGATATTCACTGGTTAATTTTATGTGGGTACTGATAGCAGTTATGGCTGGTTTTTATATTTGCGGGGTACTTATTAGGTTTGCACTTAATAAAGTGGTGCAGAATAAAGAAGAAAAAGAAAATACTACAGAAGCTGAAGAACAGGAACAGAAAGAGGGACAAGAATCCGTAGAAGAATAATAGTGGCGCTAAAGCCAGATTTATGTTATTATTTCTACATATTTTATTATTTTGGGGGCACTGACCATGGATGAGGCAGGCAGGGATAAACTGTGGAAGAATTATATATCA
The DNA here is from genome assembly GCF_000146185.1 of [Eubacterium] eligens ATCC 27750. Lineage (NCBI taxonomy): Bacteria > Bacillati > Bacillota > Clostridia > Lachnospirales > Lachnospiraceae > Lachnospira > Lachnospira eligens. The sequence continues at coordinate 853,423 of NC_012778.1, forward strand.
ACCCATAGCAATGAGTATAGGGATGAATTGATAGTTGAGTACGCACAGCTTGTTAAGCTGGTTGCTGGAAGACTTAATATGTATCTTGGGTATAATGTAGAATACGATGATCTTGTAGGTTATGGAATATTTGGGCTTATTGATGCTATTGATAAGTTTGATTATGGCAAGAATGTAAAGTTTGAAACATATGCCAGTTTAAGAATAAGAGGTGCAATTCTTGATCAGATAAGAAAAATGGACTGGATACCGAGATCTTTAAGACAGAAGCAAAAACGCATAGAAGCTGCAATGACTAAGATAGAAAGCGAAACAGGGCATATTGCAAGTGATGAGGAGCTTGCTGCTGAATTAGGAATAACACAGGATGAATTGTCAGACTGGCAGGGGAAAATGAAGGCATCTAACCTTATATCACTTGATGAATATACAGAAGCTGGAAGTGAAGTTAAAATGGAATCGGTTGGTAATTCACATTTTGACCAGCCAGAAGATGCCATGGAAAAAGAAGAACTTAAGAAAATGATGGTAAAAGCGATTGACTCGCTGACAGAGAAGGAACGTAGTGTTGTTGTTTTGTATTATTATGAAGAAATGACATTAAAAGAAATAAGTCTTACACTTGAGGTTTCCGAGTCAAGAGTATCACAGCTACATACCAAAGCACTTAATAAAATGAAAAAATTATTAGGTGATTATGTATTTACTTTATAACATATAATTTTAAAAGGGGATTATGGCATGATAGATAACTGCAGGACTGGATATTTTCAATTTGATGCTAGACAAGACGGACTGTATTTTATAGTTTTTCCTCCAAAGGATGGAAACAGACCGGTAAGTATTGATGATGTATTGTACTACATTGAAAAGAAGAAGATAAATTGTGACACTGTAAAACTCGGTGAGGCTGTTAAGGCAGGCTGTAATACAGAAACAGAAGTTAAAGTATCTGAAGAGATAGTTCATCCGTATGCTGAATTTGTCGATTACCGTATAAGTGCAGACTGTATGAGAGCAGAAGCGGTTTTTTATCCGCCTTTTGTAGGAGCTGATATGCTCACAATGGAAGAAATCGTAAAAGATTTACAGTATTTGGGCATTAAACATGGTATAGATAATAACAGTATTGAGCAGATGCTTTCGGTCAGGGAATATGGTAAGGCATATAATGTAGCTGCAGGAACTGCACCACGGGATGGACAAGACGGATATATTGAATATAAGTTTAATACTGAATTGAAGCCGCGCCCAAAGATAAATGATGATGGCACTGTGGATTTTCACACGCTTGAGAATATTAATCATGTTAACAAAGGCGATGTTGTAGCTGTGCTGCACAGAGAGGACAGAGGAGATGACGGCATAGATTTATTAGGGCGAAGAGTACTGCCTAAAAAGGTTAATCATGTGGTGTTCAGACATGGTAAAAATCTTGTTCAGTCAGAGGATGGTAAAGAACTCATATCACAGGTTAGTGGGCATGTGGTATTAGAAGGCGATAAAATATTTGTTTCAAATGTACTTGAACTTGTTAATGTTGATAATTCTACAGGTGATATAGATTATGACGGAGATGTAGTAATAAAAGGCAATGTGGTTGCTGGCTTTACTGTGAAGGCAGCAGGTAATATAACTGTAAGTGGAATTGTTGAAGGAGCTACGGTTATTGCTGGTGGTTCAATTACATTTAACAGAGGAATCCAGGGTATGACAAAGGCTGTAGTAAAGGCTGGCGGAAGTATTGTTTCCAAATTCATAGAAAGTGCTGAAAGCGTATCGGCAGGTGGAAGCATTGAGGCGGATTCTATCCTGCATAGTAAAGTTACATCCAAGGAAACTATAAAGGCTTCGGGAAAGAATGGTCTGATAATCGGTGGGGATGTAAAAGCAGTATATATGATTGAGGCTAAGGCAATAGGTAATACAATGGGAACCAATACGACAGTAGGTGTTGGCGTTAATCCTGCGATGAAGAGAAGAGTGGATGAATTAAAGAACAGCCTTGATAAGCTTGGAAATAATAAAATCCAGTTGGATCAGCTTCTTTCTGCTATTAGAAAAAAACAGGAACTGGAAGGCAGTCTTGATGCGGAAAAACATGAACTCCAGACTAAAACAATGCGTAATGTCATAATGCTTGAGCAGGAGATAACAAAACAGAAGAAAGAACTTGAAGAATTAAGAAAACAGATAGGCGAAGAAAAGCGGGCATGTATAAAGGTTTATGATGCAGCATATGTAGGAGTTAAACTGGTGTTCGGAGATCAATGTATGTTCCTTAAAAAGAAATATGATTATTGTCAGTTTGTTAAAGAAGGAGCAGATATTAAATGCGTTGCAATTTAGAACGCATTTGAATGGAGGTATCATATGGTTATTAAGCCGATAGAATTCGCGATGATACAGCAGCAGAACAATGTTTCTAAATCACAACATAATATAGAAACAAGGCCAATGGCTGAACAACAGGCTATAACACAGCAGGTTGAAAAGAATGCAGAACATAATTCACAGCAGGTTAATAAAAAAGACAATGCTGATAATGAGAATGCCCATTATGATGCAAAAGATAAAAGTAATAATGAATACAGTAATGACAGAGAGCACTCTCGTAAGAAAAAAGACGATGGCAGGGTTATTATAAAAGGTCAGGGCAGTGCGGATTTTGATGTTAAGATATAATATTTGGAGGAAGTAATGAACGCAATTGAAGTGTTTCTGATAATAGCGGGAATAATCTGCGTTATAGTCAGTGTTGTAATGAATTTTTCAGAACAGAGTGAAAAAACAGAAAATATTATTCCAACTGATTTGACGGATGAACAGAAGAACAAGATAAAGCAGCAGGTTGATGGCATAATTGAAAATCAGGTTAATGGTTTGTCAGAAAAGACAGAAGCAGCTTTGGATAAGATATCAAATACTAAAATTCTGGAAATGAATGAGTATGCGGAGAGTGTTCTTGGAGAAATTAACAGAAACCATAATGAAACAGTATTCCTGTACGACATGCTTAATGAGAAAGCTAAGGAAATAAAGACAACAGTTAAGGATGTTAATAATGCTAAAAAGCAGGTGGAAAAAATTCATGCTGAGGTAAAAGAGTCTGATGATATTGTTGTAAATATGCATGATAAAACAGATAATGATGCAAAAACAGCATATGAAAATGATGGATATGCTGATAAAGATACCAAGGATACAGCTAAGGAAAGACTGACGGCACTTGTTAAGAAGAATGATGATAAGATAAAATCCTCTGATGGCAGGAAGAAAGTGAACAGACAGGCTGAAAAGCTTGCTCCTGAGATGTCTAATAATGAGAAAATTCTTAAGCTTAACGAAAAGGGTATTGCTGTAAAGGAAATTGCGAAACAGCTTAACTTAGGAATAGGAGAAGTGAAGCTTGTCATTGACCTTTACAAAGGTGGTAAGTAATTATGAAATTTAAATATTATATGAGAGGATTTGGTGCGGGGCTGATAGCTGCCACAATAATACTTATGATTGCTGGAAAGGTTGACGATAATAACAAATCACTTTCAGCAGATAAGAAGCAGACAGACAGTACCGGTTCGGTGATAGCGTTTACTACTGAAAGTTCTACAGAGGATAAAAGCCAGAGTGAAACAGAAGAACAGACTGAAACACAAAAACAGGAAAATACGAGCACTAAAGAAATAATTATATCAGAAACAAAGGCTACACATGTTGCTGAAGAGAATACTACGCAGCGTCCAACAGTCAGGATAACGACAGGAGATGGGAGCGGAGAGACTGAACTTATATTTTCAGGGGTGTATACAGCTGCACAGGCAGCAGATATATTATTTGATGCAGGTATCATAACTGATAAGACAGAATTTTATACATATATGTATACAACAGGATATGATAAAAAAATGCGCGATGGCACATACAGACTTAAACCTGGAGATTCATATGAGACAATTGCCAAAACAATTACTCAGACAAAATAAAAAAACACTTGCAATATATTGCATGTATTGATATAATACACTTCGTGTGAAAAAACATGCAGGTGGATTTTACGGCTGGTGCCGGTTTACGCGCCGGTGGCCGGAAAAGAAGAAGCCCGCAAAAGATTAATTAACCAATGGAGGTATCAAAATGAGCGTAATTTCAATGAAACAGTTACTTGAGGCAGGTGTTCATTTCGGACATCAGACAAGAAGATGGAATCCTAAGATGGCTGAGTACATCTACACAGAGAGAAACGGAATCCATATCATCGATTTACAGAAGTCTGTAGGTAAGGTTGATGAGGCTTATAAGGCAATCTCTGATATCGCTGCTGAAGGCGGTACAATTCTTTTTGTAGGAACAAAGAAGCAGGCTCAGGATGCTATTGCTACAGAGGCAGAGCGTTGCGGAATGTTCTATGTTAATGAGAGATGGTTAGGCGGTATGCTTACTAACTTCAAGACAATCCAGAGCAGAATTGCAAGACTTAAGGAAATCGAGACAATGCAGGAAGATGGAACATTTGATGTTCTTCCTAAGAAGGAAGTTATCAACCTTAAGAAGGAACTTGAGAAGCTTCAGAAGAACCTTGGCGGTATCAAGGAAATGAAGAGACTTCCAGATGCAATCTTCATCGTTGATCCTAAGAAGGAAAGAATCTGTGTTCAGGAAGCACATGCACTTGGTATCAAGTTAATCGGTATTGCAGATACAAACTGTGATCCAGATGAATTAGATTATGTAATCCCTGGTAATGATGATGCTATCAGAGCTGTTAAGTTAATCGTTGCTAAGATGGCAGATGCAGTTATCGAAGCTAATCAGGGTGAAGAAGCAGCTCCAGCTGTAGAGGAAGAAGTAGCTGAGGAAGCTTAATATTTAAGTTTTGACTTAAGTTTATGTATGCTTCAGCCTGACATATTATCAGGTTGAAGCATTTTTTAAAATTATTTTTATTGGAGGATAATATAATGGCAGCAGTTACAGCAGCAATGGTTAAGGAACTTAGAGAGTCTACTGGCGCAGGTATGATGGAGTGTAAGAAGGCTCTTACAGAGACAGATGGCGATATGGAAGCAGCTGTTGATGTTCTTAGAAAGAGCGGAGCAGCTAAGGTTGAGAAGAAGGCAGGAAGAATTGCAGCAGAAGGTATTACAAGAGTAGCATCTGAAGGTAATACAGCAGTTGTAGTAGAAGTTAATTCAGAGACAGATTTCGTAGCAAAGAACGCTACATTCCAGGAATTTGTTCAGGCAGTTGCAGATAAGGCACTTAAGGCTTCAGTTGATAAGGCTGGAGATGGCGAAGATGTATGCGCTATCCTTGATATGCAGTCAGAACTTGAAGAGAAGACTCTTACAATCGGTGAGAAGCTTTCTATCAGAAGATTCCAGAAGATTACAGGTGACTGTGTTGCTTCATATATTCACGGTGGCGGAAGAATTGGTGTTCTTGTTGCAGCAGATGGCGCTTCTAATGATGCAATCAAAGAAGCACTTACTAACGTAGCAATGCAGATTGCAGCTATGAACCCACAGTACCTTAGCAGAAACGATATGTCAGCAGATGAACTTGCTAAGTTAAGAGAGATTACAGAGAAGAGTGCATTAAATGATCCAGCTTCTCTTCCAAAGCCAATCTTAAACAAGTTAATTGATAAGGCTATTAATGATAAGGTATGGAGCGATGCTGATATTGCAACATACGAAGAGCATAAGAGCAACATGCAGTACTTATTCAACTTCCTTTCAAAGGAAGCAGCTGCACAGTTAGCAGAGCTTGCATTAGCTGATGAGGCTAATATCGTAGCAGATAAGATTTTCAACGGATTAGTAGAAGGCCGTGTATCTAAGCAGCTTAAGGAAATCTGCCTTATGGATCAGGTTTATGTTAAGGCTGAGGATGGAAAGCAGTCAGTTGCTAAGTACCTTGCAGAAGTTGCTAAGGCTAATGGCGCTTTCACAGTTAAGGGATATGTTCGTTTTGAGACAGGTGAAGGTCTTGAGAAGAAAAATGAAGACTTTGCAGCAGAAGTTGCAGCTCAGTTACAGTAATTATAATTACTAAGTTTATTAAATCTCCGGATGTCTTATGGCAGACCGGAGATTTTTTGTGCGTATAGTACGAAAAATTTGTCATAACGCTTCTAAAATTGTCTGTGATATGCTATAATCTTTCCAAACTGTAATGTTTTGTGGAAACCGCAGTATTAATATGGAGGATGATTTAATGGGATTTTTTAAAGATTTTAAAGAAGATCTGTCTGAGGCAGTTAATGGACTTACAGATAATGAGTTAGAAAATGAATCAGATGAAAGAGATGATGATTTAATGGTTAATACTCTTGACGATCCGGAACTTGCAAAGATGGCAGAAAATTATAAGAAAGAAGCACAGGAATCTGAAGACACAGATAATAATGCGGTAGGAGAGGTTCTTCAGAAAGGAACAAAGTCTGTTACCATTGATGACATTAAAGAAAACGCTCAGAATGCGGATTATATAGCAGATGAGACAGCGGTTATTACAGAAGGTCTTTCAATTAGTGGAGACCTTGATTCATTAGGATCAATAGATTTGTTTGGAACAGTTGAGGGAAATGTTACATGCAGGGGAAAGCTCACTGTAAGTGGAACAATTTCTGGTAATACCAAGGCTAATGAAGTATTTGCCAATGATGCACAGATTGATGGTAATATAGAAGCTAATGGTTCGGTCAAGATTGGTCAGGGAACTGTAGTTGTAGGAAATGTTGTTGCAGCTTCAGCAGTTATTGCTGGTGCAGTAAAGGGTGATATAGATGTACATGGTCCAGTGATTATTGATTCTTCTGCTGTTATAGTTGGTGATATTAAGTCTAAGTCAGTACAGATTAATAATGGAGCAACAATTGACGGACGTTGCTCACAGTGTTATGCAGAAGTTAATATGGAAAGTATATTTGACATTAAAGGAAAAAAGAATAAATAACTGGAGGCACGTATGGATAACATTAAAAGAGTAATACTTAAACTTAGCGGCGAGGCTCTTGCTAAGAAAGAGGGCGGCTACAATGATGAGCTTATAGAGAATATTGCTAATCAGGTTAAGACAATAGTTGATAAAGGAACAGATGTTGGTGTAGTTATTGGTGGTGGTAACTACTGGAGAGGCCGTTCTAATGATAATATTGACAGAACTAAGGCTGACCAGATAGGTATGCTTGCAACAATTATGAACTGTATATATGTTTCAGAGATATTCCGTTCACAGGGACTTAAGACTAATATTCTTACACCATTCGAATGCGGAAGCATGACAAAGCTTTTCTCTAAGGACAGAGCTAATAAGTATTTTGAGAAAGGCATGGTTGTATTCTTTGCAGGTGGAACTGGTCATCCATATTTCTCAACAGATACAGGTATTGTATTGAGAGCTATTGAGCTTGATGCAGATGCTATTCTTCTTGCCAAGGCAATTGATGGAATATATGACAGTGATCCTAAGATTAACCCAGAGGCTAAGAAGTATGATACAATCTCAATCAACGAAGTTGTTGAGAAGAAGCTTGGAGTTATTGATATGACAGCTTCTGTTATGTGTATGGAGAATAAGATGCCTCTTATGGTATTCGGACTCGAAGAAGAGAACAGCATAGTTAATGCTTTATCAGGAAAGTTTAATGGAACAGTAGTAACTGTTGATTAATATAATATTAATGGAGGATTTTATGGAAAATATTAAAGATATTGAAGGAAGAATGCAGAAGTCAGTTGACAACTTAAAGGAAGAATATGTAACAATAAGAGCCGGAAGAGCTAATCCACATATTCTTGACAGATTAAGAGTTGATTATTATGGAACACCTACACCAATCCAGCAGGTTGCCAATGTTTCTGTACCAGAAGCAAGAATGATTCAGATTCAGCCTTGGGAAGCAAGCCTTATTAAGGATATTGAGAAAGCAATTCTTGTTTCAGATTTAGGACTTACACCTAACAATGATGGTAAGACAATCAGACTTGTGTTCCCTGAATTAACAGAAGACAGAAGAAAAGAACTTGCTAAGGATATCAAGAAGAAGGGTGATAATGCCAAGGTTGCTATCCGTAATATCAGAAGAGATGCCAACGATGCAATAAAGAAAGAGAACAAGGCAGGAGATATCTCTGATGATGAAGCTAAGAATTCAGAGGATGAAATTCAGAAGATTACTGATAAGTATATTGCTATGATTGATAGTGCTATAGACGATAAGACAAAAGAGATACTTACAGTTTAAGAAAATGTCAGGGCTGTTGGATATTTTACAACAGCCTTTTTGTAATTGAATGAATTGCGAGAGGAATCATAGATATGGATACATTTAACGAGAGTCTCGGATTAAAGATTCCGGGGCATGTTGCCGTTATTCTTGATGGTAATGGAAGATGGGCTAAGAAAAGACATCTCCCAAGAACAATGGGACATGTGCAGGGAAGCAAAGTTGTTGAAGATATGCTTTATGTCGTAGATGAGCTTGGTGTAAAGTATTTTACTGTATATGCTTTTTCAACAGAGAACTGGAAACGTTCAACAGAAGAAGTAAGTACTCTTATGGGAATCTTAAGAACTTATCTTAAGGATTGTGTTAAGAAATCCATGAAGAATAATGTGCGATGCAGGGTTATTGGAAGAAAAGATGAACTCAGCCAGGATATTATAGACAGTATCAATAATCTTGAAGAGAAAACCAGGAATAATACAGGGCTTAATTTTACTATAGCCATTAATTATGGTGGAAGAGATGAGATAACAAGAGCGGTAAGAAAGATTGCCGGCAAGGTATCAGAAGGAAGTCTTAAGCCTGAAGATATAGATGAAGATACAATAAGTAATAATCTTGATACTTGGGAATTGCCAGATCCAGATTTACTTATAAGAACAAGCGGTGAGCAGAGATTATCTAATTATCTGTGCTGGCAGCTTGCTTATACAGAATTTTATTTCACAGATATTTATTGGCCTGATTTTGACAGGGAAGAACTTATTAAAGCATTTGAGAAATATAATAAGACGGAAAGAAGATTCGGCGGAGTTAAGGAGGAGTAGATTATGCGTACAAGAATTATGAGCGGAGCTGTGCTCATAGTCATACTTTTCACATGCCTGTATTTTGGAGGCTGGGTTACATTCGGGTTCAGTCTGTTTATTTCACTTGTTGGAATGTATGAGCTTATTAAAGTTAAGAAGCTTGAGAAGACAGGACTAGCAGTTGTAGGATATATGGCGGCAATTACTTATTATTTTATTCTTTTGCTTAATGATCCGGCATATATTTTACTGCTTCTTGTAGCTTCATGCATACTTATGATGTCAGTATATGTATTTACATTTCCAAAATATAAGACAGAAGATGTTATGTGGGTATTCTTCAGTATAGTGTATGTTGCTGTAACACTTTCTTATATCTATCAGGTAAGAATGCTGCAGGACGGAATATATATCGTATGGCTTATATTCGTGTCTTCATGGGGCAATGATACATGTGCATATTTCACAGGTGTATTTCTTGGAAAGCATAAGATGACTCCAAAGCTTTCACCTAAGAAGACTTACGAAGGTGCAATAGGAGGAGTTGTCGGTGCGACACTTCTTGGCTTTGGATATGGATTTGCCATAAGCTCTAAGATGTCAGATGTACTTGTGCATCCTGTATATACATTTGCAATAGCCAGCTTCATAGGTGCATTCCTGTCTATATTCGGAGACCTGGCTGCATCTGCTATTAAGAGAAATCATGATGTGAAAGACTATGGAAAGTTAATACCGGGACATGGCGGAATTATGGACAGATTCGACAGTGCTATATTCACTGCACCTGTTGTTTACTGGTCAATAGAGGTTATTAACAAAGTCTTTGGAGGTTGATAATGAAGAACGTTTCTATACTTGGTTCAACTGGTTCAATTGGAACACAGACATTAGATGTTATTAGAAGAAATGCTGATATTAATGTAGTTGCACTTGCAGCAGGTACAAGGGTTTCTGACCTTGCAGAACAGGTCCGTGAATTCAAGCCACAGCTTGTATGTATAGGTAAAGAAGAACTTGTTCCAGAGTTAAAGACTCTTATCGGTGATATGGATGTTAAGATTGTAAGTGGTGACGAAGGTCTTATTGAGGCTGCAACAATTGAGAGTGCAGAAATTGTTGTCACAGCGGTTGTAGGTATGATGGGAATTACACCTACAGTTGAAGCTATCAAGGCACATAAGGACATTGCACTTGCCAATAAAGAGACACTTGTGTGTGCTGGTCATATTATTATGAGTCTTGCTAAGGAATGCAATGTTAATATATATCCTGTTGACAGCGAACATTCAGCAATATTCCAGTGCCTTAACGGTGAGAGACGTGGTGAGATAGAGAAGATTCTTCTTACAGCTTCTGGTGGTCCATTCAGAGGAAAGAAAAGAGCTGACCTTGAAAATGTACAGTTAGAGGATGCACTTAAGCATCCTAACTGGGCTATGGGACGCAAGATAACAATAGATTCTTCTACTATGGTTAATAAAGGGCTTGAGGTGATGGAGGCACAGTGGCTTTTTGGAGTACCTGCCGAGAAGGTTCAGGTTATAGTCCAGCCACAGAGCATAATCCATTCAATGGTTGAATTCAAGGACGGAGCTGTTATGGCACAGCTTGGAAGTCCTGATATGAGACTTCCTATACAGTATGCTCTTTATTATCCTGAAAGAAGAAAACTTAACACAGAAAGACTTGATTTCTATGAACTGGCTAAGATTACATTTGAAAAGCCGGATATGGAGACTTTCAAGGGACTTAAGCTTGCTTACGAGGCAGCAGCACGCGGGGGAAATATCCCGACTGCGCTTAATGCAGCTAACGAAGTAGCTGTAGCAAGATTTTTAGACAGAAAGATAAAATATCTGGATATTCCGGATATTATAGAATACGCCATGAATGAAGTGGATTATATCAATAATCCAACAGTAGAGCAGATTCTCTCTACACAGAAGATAGTAACAGACATGATAGAAAGCAGGTGGTAGGAGTTGGTTCTTAATGTTATTCTGGCGATTCTTGTACTTAGTATAATTGTTATTGTCCATGAATTCGGACATTTTATAATAGCTAAGGCTAATGGCATAACTGTAGTTGAATTCTCAATCGGATTCGGACCGAAGCTGATACATTTCAGAAAAGGTGAGACGGAATATTGTATTAAAGCACTTCCTTTTGGTGGTGCATGTACGATGCTTGGTGATGAGTTCCTTGAGATGAGTGTTATACAGTCAGAAGAAGATGATGACGAAGAGCTTACAGATGAAGAGAAGGAAGCTAAGAAAAGAAAGCTTGCTATTGAAAATGGCTATGACATGGAAAAGTCATTTGCAAGCAAATCAGTCTGGGCAAGAATTGCGGTTATAGCAGCAGGACCGGTATTTAATTTCCTTCTTGCTTTCGTGTGTGCAGTAGTTATTGTCGGAAGTCTTGGCTATGATCCATGTGACATTGATGTTGTTAAAGATAATTCGCCAGCCACAGAAGCAGGGCTTCAGGAAGGTGATGTCATAACTAAGGTTAATGGACATAAGGTAACATTTTACAGGGATTTTTATTTCTATAGGGCTTATAATGCAGATAAGACTCTTAATATAACATTTACAAGAGACGGTGAAAAGATGACAACAACTGTTACTCCGCAGCATATTAAGCAGCAGAAGTATCAGGTTGGAATTATGATGAATGAGAATTGTCTCATAAGTTCTGTTACCAAGGATTCTCCGGCTGAAAAGGCGGGACTTAAAGCTAATGATGTTATCAAAGCAGTTGATGGTACTGCAATGGAGAATAGTTCAAATGTGACAGAAGCTATTACATCAAGCGGCGGCAATAAGGTTGTATTCACGGTTGCAAGAGATGGAAAAAATGTTGATGTGACAGTTGAGCCTAAGATGGTTGAAGTTGAAAGCTATGATACAGGCTTTGTTGTATATGGAGACAGGGTAAAGACTTCTCCTATTGGCACTCTTAAGTATTCAGTGAAGGAAGTCGGATACAGTGTCAAGACTGTAATTCAGAGCCTTGGTATGTTATTTACAGGAAAGATTGGGTTTGATTCATTGTTAGGACCTGTCGGAACTGTCAGCACAATGAGTGAGATTGTTGAAGAAAGTAAGGCAGATGGTGCATTTTATGTATTCCTTAATCTTATGAATCTTGCAGCACTTATCAGTGCCAACTTAGGAGTAATGAATCTGCTGCCAATTCCGGCACTTGACGGAGGCAGACTTGTATTCCTTATAATAGAGGCATTAAGAGGCAAGCCGGTTAAGAGAGAGCATGAGGGAATTGTTAATTTCATAGGTATGATACTTCTTGTCATACTTATGGTTGTTGTATTGTTTAAAGATATAATGGCATTGTTCTAATACAGAAAGGACACAGGGGTTATGTACAGAGATAATACTAAAGTTGTTAAGATAGGAAAATGTGTTATAGGTGGTGGCAATCCTATTCTTATCCAGTCAATGACTAATACACATACAGAAGATGTTGCTGCAACAGTAGCGCAGATTAAGGAGCTTACTAAAGCTGGTTGTGAAATCATCAGATGCACAGTTCCAACTAAGGAAGCTGCACTTGCAATCAAAGAGATAAAGAAGCAGATAGAGATACCTCTCGTTGCAGATATACATTTTGATTACAAGATGGCTATTATGGCAATGGAGAATGGGGCTGACAAGATTAGAATCAATCCGGGTAATATCGGCGGAACAGACAAGATAAAGGCTGTTGTTGATGTTGCAAGGGAAAGAAATATACCAATCAGGGTTGGTGTCAACAGCGGTTCACTTGAGAAAGACCTTATTGAGAAATATGGCGGAGTAACAGCAGAGGGAATAGTTGAGAGCGCACTTGACAAGGTTAAGATTATTGAAGACTTAGGTTATGATAATCTTGTTGTCAGCATCAAATCTTCTGATGTAATGATGTGTGTTAAAGCACATGAGCTTATTGCAAAACAGACTAATCATCCGCTTCATGTTGGAATTACTGAGTCTGGAACAATATTCTCAGGAAGCATTAAGTCATCAATCGGACTTGGCCTTATACTGAATCAGGGAATTGGTGACACAATAAGAGTTTCTCTTACAGATGATCCTGTAAGGGAAATAGAGGCTGCGAAACTGATACTTAAGACTCTTGGCTTAAGAAAAGGTGGAATAGAGGTTGTTTCATGCCCTACATGCGGAAGAACAAGAATTAATCTTATAGACCTTGCAGGAAAGGTTGAGAAAATGGTTTCAGGGTATGACCTTGACTTGAAGCTTGCTGTAATGGGATGTGTAGTTAACGGACCGGGAGAAGCAAAGGAAGCTGATCTTGGAATTGCAGGCGGTGACGGCTGCGGAGTACTTATTAAACATGGAGAGATTATTAAGAAGGTTCCAGAAGAGGAACTTCTTGATACACTCAGGTATGAACTTGATAATTGGAATGAGTGATACATATGTACAGATTTTTTGAAGTGTTTAAGACGCTGAAGCTGCCAGAGGATCTGGCGGTGTATTTTGAGAATGTTGAAGTAACTAAAGTCTCGAAAACATCGACCAATTCTCTGGCACGCGTTTATATAAAGAGTGACAGGGTAATAGAAAAACCAATAATATTCAAGGTTGAGGATGCATTAAAGAAACAGATATTCCGTATATCCAACATGGATGTGCGGATTATCGACAGATATGTTTTGTCAGCACAGTATACGCCACAGACTGTAATGGATATATATTATGACAGTATCCTTGCAGAGCTGGAGAAATACTGGACACTTGAATATAATCTTTTAAAGAATTCCAAGTGGGAGTTTGAAAAAGAGGATATGCTTGTATTTACGATTGAGGACAGCTTTCTTGCACATCAGTATGCTGATACACTTACAGATTATTTTAAGAAAATATTCCTGAACAGATTCGGGTTTGAGATAGATGTTGAGTATCAGTATGCCAAGAAGAAGGAAAGTCAGTACGAGAGAGAAAATGCATACAGGATTAATCTTCGTGTCAAAGAAATTGAGAATAATATGATGGCGGCAGCAGAAGATAATGCCGACGGCAGGGATGATAAGAAGCTTACTTCTGAACAGAAGGCAGCAAAGAAAGCTGAGACAGCAGCCAAGCAGAAGGCGGCTAGAGCAGCATTTTTTGCAAGCGATAACAGAGGCAGGGAAGAGCTTAAGACATACAGCAGAAAGCCTGCTAACGAAGATGTTTTATATGGAAGAGATTTTGACGGTGATGTAACACCGATTGAACAGATAGATACGGCAATCGGAGATGTTATTATCTCTGGTATGGTCCGTAATGTTGAAATGCGTGAAATCCGTAACGAAAGAACTATTATTATGTTCAATGTCACAGATTTTACAGACACAATTACAGTAAAGGTTTTTGCAAAAAATGAGCAGGTACCAGAGCTTTCAAGTGTTATCAAGAAGGGTAATTTCTTAAAGATTAAGGGTAATGCTACATTTGACAAGTACGACCAGGAAATATCAATTGCCAATGTGTGGGGCATAAGAAAAGGCTCTGATACAAGACAGGTGCGTAATGACCTCGCACTTCATAAGAGAGTTGAGCTGCACTGCCATACTAAGATGAGTGATATGGATGGTGTGTCTTATGTATCTGATATTATCAAACAGGCAATCAGATGGGGACATAAGGCAATTGCAATTACTGACCACGGTGTTGTGCAGGCATTTACAGATGCATTCCATACGATGAGCGACCTCAAAGGCTCTTATGCAAAGAAGGGTGAGAAGCTTGACTTTAAGATAATATACGGAGTCGAGGCTTATCTCGTTGATGATACCAAGCAGATAGTAACGAATCCGAGAGGACAGAGCTTTAACGATACATATGTTGTGTTCGACCTTGAGACAACGGGATTTTCTGCGGAAGTTGACAGAATTATAGAGATAGGTGCAGTCAAGGTGTGCAATGGTGAGATAGTAGACAGATTCTCTACATTTGTTAATCCTGAGATTCCTATTCCATTCAGAATTGAGACGCTTACGCACATTAATGACCAGATGGTTATGAATGCACCTAAGATAGAGGAGATTCTGCCTGAGTTTCTTGAATTCTGCGAGGGTGCTGTAATGGTTGCACATAATGCGGAATTCGATACAAGCTTCATAATCAATAAGGCAGAGAAGATTGGTATAAATGTGGATACTACCATTATAGACACAGTGCTTCTTGCGCAGTTCCTTATGCCAAATCTTCATAATTATAAGCTGGATACGCTTACAAAGCATCTTAATGTTGTACTTGAAAGCCACCACAGGGCGGTTGACGATGCTGCTGCGACTGCAGACATATTTGTCAAGATGATTAAAATGCTTTACGACAGGGATATTCCTGACGTTGATAAGCTTAATGAGGAAGGCAAGATGGATGAGAACGCCATCAAGAAGCTTCATCAGTATCACTGTATAATTCTTGCTTCTAATGAGATGGGAAGGATTAATCTGTACAGACTTGTTTCTGCATCACATTTGCAGTACTTTAACAGATTCCCTAAGATACCGAAGAGTCTTGTTAACCAGTACAGGGAAGGTCTTATTATAGGAAGTGCGTGTGAGGCAGGTGAGCTTTTCAGAAGTCTTGTAAATGGTCGTTCAGAAGCAGAGATAGCGCGAATAGTTAATTTCTATGACTATCTTGAGATACAGCCAATTGGTAATAACAGGTTCATGATTGAGAAAGAGGATTGCTATGTCCAGAATGAGGAGGATTTGCGCAATCTGAACCGCAGAATAGTAGAACTTGGTGATAAATTCGGCAAGCCTGTTGTGGCAACCTGTGATGTGCATTTCTTAAATCCAGAGGATGAAGTGTACCGTAGAATTATCATGGCAGGAAAAGGCTTTGATGATGCGGATAATCAGGCACCGCTGTATCTTCATACTACTGAAGAAATGCTTCATGAATGTGATTATCTAGGAAGCGACAAGGCATACGAGGTTGTTGTAACCAACACTAATAAGATTATGGATATGTGTGAGGAGATTGAGCCTGTAAGACCGGATAAATGTCCTCCGTTCATTGAGAACTCTGACCAGATGCTTCGTACGATCTGTGAAAATAGAGCTCATGAGATATATGGTCCGGAGCTTCCACAGATAGTAACTGAGCGATTAGAGCGAGAGTTGAACTCAATTATCTCTAACGGATATTCCGTTATGTACATAATTGCACAGAAGCTTGTATGGAAATCTAATGATGACGGTTATCTGGTTGGTTCAAGAGGTTCGGTTGGTTCTTCATTAGCAGCAACAATGGCGGGTATTACCGAGGTTAATCCGTTAAGCCCGCATTATCTGTGTCCAAAATGCTACTATAATGATTTCTATTCAGATGAAGTCAAAGCATTTGCCGGAGGCGCAGGCTGCGATATGCCTGATAAGATATGCCCAAAATGCGGAGCGAAGCTTAATAAGATGGGATTTGATATTCCGTTCGAGACTTTCCTTGGTTTCAAGGGAAACAAAGAGCCTGATATTGATCTTAACTTCTCCAATGAATACCAGAGTAAGGC